>JBDTEI010000301.1:0-20410 GCA_039922675.1 Microcoleus sp. | reverse complement strand
TGGTGCTGAAGCGCGAGTGAACTAGGGCTAAAGCGCTTTCCATGTCGGGGTCGTGGAGGTCGGGATAGTAATCTCCCACTTGCACCGGCATTAACATTCCTTTGTAGACGATCGTCCGGCACGACAGAGTGGAATTATACCAGTATGGGTCTTTTTCTGTCCTGCGGATGGCGTTGTGAGCGCGTTTGCGGATCACGTACAATTTACGCTCGAAGGCCGCCTCGTCAATACCTGCGGCGCGCCGGAGGAATACTTGCTGCATGAAGGGTTCGCTAGATTTGGCGGTGTCGCCCAAGGATGAGTTATCCGTGGGAACTTCGCGCCAGCCGAGCACTTCTTGGCCTTCTTCGGCGGCGATTTCCTCAAAAATGCGTTTCCCGTTTTCCCGTTGTGCGGGATTTGGCGAGGAGTAAATCGCGCCGACACCGTACTCGCCGGCTTCTGGAAGTTCGATGTTGAGGGCCGCCGTTACTTTTTTCATGAATTTGTGCGGCACTTGCATCAAAATTCCCGCCCCGTCTCCGGTGTTGGGTTCGCAGCCGCAGGCCCCCCGGTGGTCGAGATTCAACAGGATTGTTAGTCCCTGCTCGACGATTTCGTGGGATTTGTTACCTTTCATGTGTACGATGAACCCGACTCCGCAAGCATCGTGCTCGAACTGCGGATCGTACAGGCCTTGTTTTACTGGCAGTCCGTTGCTACTCATTATTTATTTGTTCCAGAAGGGTTAAGGAGATATTGTGGCTCTAGATTAGAGGTTGCAAAGTCGATTTTTATATTATTATGTATTTTGTGGTGATTTGACATCCACCCCGCCGTAAAACGAACCGGGATTCCATCTACTTCAACAAATCAAAAATTGACAACTGTCGAAATTCTGGTTGGGTTGACGCTTCATCGGATGCAGCTACTTTCAAAGCAGTCTTACGCTTTCCTCCACGTCCATTTAAAGTCTCCGATTGCCCACCGGCGACTAGAATATTAACCGCAGCATTGATATCTCTATCATGTTGAGTGCCACAGTTTAAACAAGTCCACTCTCTCACTGAAAGCTCTTTTTTGCCTACTTTCAATCCACAAAAGGAACATCTTTGAGAAGTTGGCTCCCATCTGTCTATAGTCCGAAAATCTCTCCCATACATCTCGCATTTAGCTTCTAACATAGTTCGGAAACTACGCCATCCTAAATCTGAGATAGCACGGGACAATTTGCGGTTTTTTATCATTCCTGATGTGTTCAAGTCCTCTAAAACAATCGTTTGGTTTTCACGAATAATTTTAGTTGACAGCTTCTGAAGAAAATCTGTGCGAGTATCCTTAATCTTGCCATGCAATAAGGCAAGTCTTTTCCTAGCTTTTTCTCTGCGCTTACTGCCTTTTTGTTTTCGAGAAAGATTGCGATTAAGTTTTATTAACCGTTTCAGGTTTTTCTTTAATGGTTTAGGTGCTTTAACCTTTTCACCATCACTCAATGTGGCAAAGTCAATTATCCCTAAATCAATCCCTACCGATTTACCGTTGTCGTGCAATTTAACAGGACTAATCTCTACTACAAAGCTCAGAAAATAGCGGTCGGCACTATCTTTGATTACCGTCACGCTAGAAGGAATTGAGGGAAGTGGACGACTCCAAACTATTTTTATTTTGCCAATCTTGGCTAGATAAACTTTGTCTGGATGTACCTTGAATCCGCCTATGGTAAATCGAGCAGATTGTTGAGCTTTTCGTTTCTTGAATTTAGGGGGTTTAACTTTCTTTCCTTTACGCTTCCCGTTGCAGGAATTAAAGAAGTTTTGATAAGCTTGACCTAAATCATTGATGGATTGTTGCAGAGGAATAGCCGAAACTTCTCCCAACCATTGACGACATTCTGTTTTTTTTGCTTGAGTTATAAATTGTTTCTGAAGCTCAACTCCTCTGTTGTGTTTTTCACCTTGTTGATGAGATTCTTTGCAGAAACCTAACGCATCATTCCAAACTACTCTAACGCACCCAAACAATTTGGCAAGTGCGATTTTCTGTGAGTCGAGCGGATAAATTCGATAGCGATATCTGAGTTTCATATTACTATTGTACAGCAAATCCCCGTCCACAAACAATGAAAAAAAGACTTGATTTTTGGATTGAAGAGTTTGAGTTTAAGATACTTGAAAATTATTGCAAATCTGTTGGACGCACAAAGCAGAAGATACGACCTATAATTGATGAGAAATCTTATTTAATTAGAAAAACCGTCCTAGAAGGACGGGGCTTTAGACCCCTTTTCTCGGTAATATTTTTCGATTAGTTCCGGTCGAATTCGTTCAAAGATTTCTTGGCAGCGCAGACCTAGTTGAGTTCTTTCTGCTTTGGGCCGTGCTAATTCTTCTGGCGGTACTTTTCGTTCTCTTAAGATTCTACCGCGTTCGGGTTTTTGCTTTTCAGATAGCTCAACCATAATGTTTGCAAGTTGAATTTATCGCTGTATCTACTTTGCCCCCATCAGTGTTATTTTGTCAATTTGATCGCTGCAACTTCTGCGATCACTTTTAAAGTTCTGCAAAAATTGGGTGCAATGAACCGCCGATGACCAGGACGTTGACAAAAAAACTAAAATATGGTATGTCAAGCCTGTATAGATCGCGCTCGATCGGTCTTTTTTGAAGTCGATTATTTAAAGTTTGTGTAAAAGTTGACCGATCGAGCCAATAACGGCTGACAATCGCTCTAATGATTTTGCTATGGTGGTCGAGGTGGGTCGATCGGGCTTTCACAGGCAAAAAAAAGTGCAACAATCTACAGTCCGCTAATCGATTCGCGCGATCGCACTTCCGTTTTAAGGATAAATTAAATTAACCTCAAAACCCAGGGTCGTTTACCAAAAAATTCAGCAAGCAATCCTCAAGGAGTGAAAATCATGGTTCAAACTCAAGAAATTTCTCAAATATCTACCCTGCTTGCATCAGCAGCATCCAACGGAATAGCCGTTACAGAATCGCGGCCTTGGGGCTCCTTTACGACCCTAGAAGAAGGCCCGGGATATAAAATTAAGCGAATCGAAGTTAAACCCGGACACCGCCTCAGCCTGCAAATGCACCACCACCGCAGCGAACACTGGATCGTAGTTTGCGGTACCGCAAAAGTTACCTGCGGTGAAACCGAACAAGTTTTATTTACAAATCAGTCTACCTACGTTCCCCAGTGCACTTCTCACCGCCTAGAAAACCCCGGAGTTATCCCCCTGATTTTAATTGAAGTGCAGAATGGCGAATATCTCGGAGAAGATGATATTATCCGCTTCCAAGACGATTATGCGCGCACCGAAAAAGCAAAGTAACTGATTAACTGGTTATTTGTTATTTTTTGTTTGTTATTTTTTGTTTGTTATTGGTTGTTTGTTGTTTGTTGTTTGTTGTTTGTTATTCGCACCAATCAGTAACCAATAACCAACAACCAACAACCAATAACCAGTAACCAACAACCAATAACCAGTAACCAATAACCAACAACCAATAACCAATAACCAGTAACCAATAACCAATCATGATTAATCTGAGCCAAACAGCAGCAACAGAAGTAAAGCGCCTCAAGTCAAAACATTCAAACCGCAATGCTTTATTTCGTCTGGGCGTAGAATCTAGCGGCTGCTCCGGTTTATCCTATACAATGGCATTTGACGATGCCGCAGGCCCAGAAGACACTGTATGCGAGTCCGAGGGAGTTCAAGTTGCGATCGACCCCCAGCACTTAAAATATCTCAATGAGCTCACCTTGGATTATTCAGAAGACTTGATGGGCGGAGGTTTCCGATATCACAATCCCAATGCCGCCAAAAGCTGTAGCTGCGGTAACTCCTTTTCTGCCAGGGAATAACCAAAATGTAGGGTGTGTCAGATCAGTATAGTTCTGTTAATGGTGAATATGCTAGCGACTGACGCACCTTACAAATTTAGGAATAATCAATATGATGACAGTCAAAGACTTAGAAAAAGTCCAAAAAACCTTCAAAGAAGCAGGTCAAGATTACCAATTAGAACTAGAAAGCGGGAAGATTATCATTGTGGGCCCATCAGATATTGTATCTAGCGAAATTGGTGTAGTTTTCATTTGGCTGCTCGCCAATTGGGTTTATCCCCGCCGTTTGGGGCGAATTTTTGACTCCGCAGGTGGCTTTATTTTACCGGATGCGACGCTCACAGCACCCGATGTTTCTTTTGTCCGAGCCGCGCGCATTAGGGAAAGTCCCCGTTATTTCGGAGAATTAGTCCCAGACTTGGTAGTAGAAATTAAATCACAGAGCGATCGCATTAAACCGCTCGAAAAAAAGCTCCTGAATTTTATCCAACTCGGAGCGCAAGTAGGAATTTTGATTGATCCCGACGAACAAACTGTTACAGTTTACCGTCAGGAATGCGAACCAATTGTATTGGGAAACGAAGATATTTTGACAGTATCGGAACTTTTTCCCGGTTGGGAGTTGCCAATTTGTCAACTGTGGCCGCCAATTTTTACTGAAGCAGAAACTCAAGCATAATATTCAGATTTTGCACGAATACAATATTTTTTACATAAGTCTTGGATCAATACAGAAACCGCAGATATTGGGCTGATGAACACAGATAAACGCAGATGTATTTCAGGATGATACGCTGTTATTGTCAGCGGTAACTAAGGATCGAAAACTTAATAAATCAAGTACCTCCTACAGTCCTATATTTTGTAAGTTGCGATATCGAAGGAGGCTCTTCTTCGCCTATCTGCATTACCAGCTAGATCCTGGTAACGAGCAATTGCTTAGGTTGTTAAATTTTTAGTTATAATCCAAATTTCCCAAAAATTTCTATATACAATTAACACGCCAAACTGTAAAATTTGGGGTTAATTTAAAAATAGTTAATTAATGAAACTGAGAACTCGCAAATTCTGGTTCAGTATAATATTTTGTAGCTTTAACCCGATCGCCCCCAGCATAGCCCAAATAGTCCCCGATGCCACGCTGCCAGTCAATTCTACCGTGACAGTCAGCGGCAAAAACAGTTCCATCGAGGGCGGCACGACAGCCGGAAGCAACCTATTTCACAGTTTTCGAGAATTTTCGGTTTTGACTGGAAACACGGCTGTTTTCAACAATTCCGCCAATATTCAAAACATTTTCACCCGCATTACCGGCGGCTCGATTTCCAATATTGACGGCGCGCTGAAAGCTAACGGTACTGCAAATCTATTTTTGCTCAATCCTAATGGGATTATTTTTGGCCCGAATGCTTCCTTAAATATCGGCGGTTCGTTTTTGGCGACTACGGCGAATGCTGTAGATTTTGGCGGTGGGGCGAATTTCTCTGCCACTTTTCCCGGACAAAATACGCCTTTGTTAATCGTTAGCGTGCCGCTGGGCCTGCAATACGGACAGTCTTCTGGAAGTATCGTAAATCGATCGACCGACGGATTGCAAGTGCGATCGGGCAATAGTTTGATACTTGCTGGCGGCAATGTGAGATTGGAAGGCGGAGTTTTACTCGCTCCCGGCGGTAGAGTAGAACTCGCAGCCGTTGCTGGCCCTGGAAGTGTGCCGCTCAACTTCCTCGGTAACAATGTGAGTTTAGTGTTTCCCGCCGGTATCGAAAGAGCCGATGTATCTCTGACAAACGGCGCTGACGTGAATGTACGCGCTGGAGGAGGCGGGGATATAGTTGTCAACACTCATAACTTGAATCTTTCGGAAGGAAGTAAACTGCGGGCGGGGATAGCGGAAAAAATGGGTGCGCCTAACGCCGTGGCGGGAGACATTAATGTTAATGCGACGGGGGCTATCTCTTTTGATGGAATCGATAAGATTGATATACCCAGCGGTACGTATAATCTAGTAAGGGGCGGAGGTATAGGTGCAGGCGGCAATATTAATATCACAGCAGAATCGATTTCTTTGACTAATGGATCTATCATAAAAGCCAGCACGTTTGGAGAGGGAAATGCAGGCAATGTTAACCTCCATATTCGCAATTCAATCTCCTTTGACGGTGGGAATAGCGACAACTCCAGCGGCGTGTACAGCAGGGTCGAAGATTATCGAGCAGTGGGAAATGCAGGCAATATTCAGATTGCGACGGGTTCCCTCTCACTAACCAACGGTGCTGTGATTACAGCTAGCACTGAAGGAAAGGGAAATGCAGGCAATATCGCGATTTACGTCAGGAATGATACTGTTTTGGATGGATTGGGGCCATTATATCAGCTTACTCTACCATCTGGCGAAGTGCTTCAAGTCAAACAATCCTCTGGTGTGTATAGCAGCGTCAAAACAACAGGGGTTGGTACAGGGGGAAACATTGATATTTTCACTCGATCGCTATCAATTACAAATGGTGCTCTAATTATAGCCAGAACAGAAGGGCAGGGGCGAGCTGGAAATATTGTAGTGAATGCTGCTGATTTTGTGACTGTTGATGGGGTAGGTTCAGATAAGTCATCTAGTGCTTTGCTAGCTCCAACAGATCCAGGGGCGGGTGGTCGAGGTGGAGACATTACAGTTAATACTAATATTTTTAGAGTCTCAAATGGAGCGGTTGTTAACTCTCAAACCCTGAACGAACATCGTGGAGGAAATATCACCATTAACTCTAATATCTTTGAGGCTACTGGTGGCGGACAGGCGATCACCACAACTCGCAGCAGCGGTCAAGCTGGTAATTTGACAGTGAATGCTGCTGATAAAATTGTTCTCTCTGAGAGCGATCGCAACTTCCCCGATCGAGCCTCACTATTCAATACAAACATCGTCGGTAACAATGAAGGTGCTACTAGCGGACTATTTGCCAGTACGGGGAAAGATTCTACCGGTGCGGGCGGCAATTTAAATGTTAGAACTGGCCAGTTAATTGTCCGAGATAAAGCTAAAGTTACTGTCAGTGCCGACGGCCGAGGGGCGGCGGGAAATTTAAGAATTGCCGCCGACTCAATTCGTTTAGATAGCGGAGCAATTACAGCCACAACACAAGCAGGCAATTTCGGCAACATCACCTTGAAAGCTCCCGATTTGCAACTGCGCAACAACAGTCAAATTACTACTAACGCCTTCGGCACTGCCACCGGCGGCAATATTGATATTGACACAAAGTTCTTAATTGCTAAGGAAAATAGCGACATCCGCGCTAACGCTGTCCGAGGCCAAGGCGGAAATATTATCATTACTGCCGAAGGTATTTTTCGCTCTTTAGACAGCGACATCGACGCCAGTTCAGAATTAGGAATTAACGGCAATGTCCAACTCAGAACTCCCGATACTGACCCCGTAAAAGGATTAAATCAACCAGAAACTACCCGAGTTCCGCCACCGCCGGCACAAGCTTGTCAAACTAGCGACCAAAGCACCAGTCGGTTTGTCATCACCGGGCGTGGCGGTTTGCCCCCGAGTCCCAGGGAACGAGTCAGCGGCGAGTATAATTTCGAGGCGGCGTCTGAGCCGATTGTGGAGGCTCAAGGCTGGATAATTAATGCTAAGGGCGAGATTGAATTGGTGGCGAATTCGGCGGCAGTTGTCCCTTACAGCCCAGGGGGAGCGCCGCCAATTTGCAATTAATATCAATTCCTAAAAAAATGCTGGACTGATATAGCGTTTCTCAGAAAGATGAGGTATGCTGAGTTATGCTACAACCCTTACACTAGCAAGCTTTTCATGTCAAAATTCGTACCTCACGAATGTGAGAAAGGCTATATTATGTCTGCTAAAAAATACACATTTAAATCGGTTTGTAGTCAGGACTTTATTCCTCATAAATTGAAGACGAATCAAGTCCTCGCTACAAGCTTTATAACGGTTATTTTGCCAGACGCGATATCAGTCTTTACGTGGAGCTGCTACGGAGAATTGTCCACTGCATTAACTGCTGCCAATCGGCAGATTGAGCTAATAAATCTGCATCCAATTCATTGCCCGCATCCTGTGAAAATTCAGCGAAACATTCCACCCAATTAATTACTGTTTCCACAGGCAAATAAGGGGTATAATTCCAAGAACGCTGCAAAAATTCTACCATCTCAATAGGATGACCCGTGCGGTGCAAATACCAAGCAATCCAAACAAATGTACTGTACTTGATTTGCTTTTCCAACAAACGTATTTTATCCGGCAATTCAGGGCGGGAAAAAAAACTCTCTATGACTGCGGCTAAGGATTTAGCCTGCGGCAAACCTTTGTACATGGCGCTTTGTTCGTGCTGGCGGTAGCAAACAGTTACTTGCCGTAGCCACTCTGTTTCGCATCCCATTAAGGCTAAACGCAGCACTAAATCTGTATCTTCCGCCGGTGGAAATCGAGGGTCAAATCCGCCCGCGCGCTCTAACCAATGGCGGCGAAATATCATCGCGCTTGGCAAAACTGGTTTCCACCGCAGCCACATTTCTAAGTCTAATTTAGGGACGTTTTGCCAGAGTTTGACATCTTTGATTGGTTCGCCTATGCTGTTAACTTGACGCCAGCCACTGTGGACTATTCCTAGATTTGGTTTTGCTGCAAATACAGCGATTTGTGCTGCTATTTTGTCGGGAAAGAAGTAGTCATCTGCATCGAGAAAGGCGATGAATTCTCCTCGCGCTAGCTCGATGCCGCGATTTCGGGCAATGGAAACTCCTTGATTTTGTTGGTAAATGTAGCGAATGCGATCGCCATATTGCTCTAAAATTAATCTCGTGTCGTCTTGGGAACCGTCGTCTACTACAATAATTTCCCAGTCAGTATACGTTTGGTGCAGCACGCTATCTACGGCTTGGCCGACGTAAGCAGCGCAGTTGTAAGCCGGAATAACCACGCTTACCTGCGGGGTTCGATCGCTCATAAGTAGAAGAAAGAAGGAAGAAGGAAGAAGGAAGAAGGCTATAACGGCTACGCGAGCGAGTCAACAGAAGAAATATACGGTAAGCTTGAGCGCGATCCGTATTTTACGTTTAATTAGATAGATTTACTTAAATAATAATATCTAGTCTGATCGATCATACCATTTTAGAGCTGAGGTTTTAGATTTGAGATTTAAAAATTGAATAATTGGGAGTAACTGATGACTATCGCTGCAATAAGTCTAGGATGCGTCAGAGGCTGACGCACCCGATAAGCATTGCTTTTTCAGCATAAGTTGGGTTCAAGAATTTGCCAAGGTAAGTTGGCGCGAATTCAGTAAATCTTGGGGGCGAATTCCTAAAAGGCTGGGATCTCCTTTTGCCTTCAAATACTTGTCAACTATTTGCAAAACCTGTTCCGGATTGGCCGGCTTGCTCAAAAAATCGGAAGCACCTGTAAGTTTTGCTCGCGTGCGGTCAATTATACTATCTTGACCGGTCAAAAACACGATCGGAGTTTCCCGAAAACTCGGTGTTTTCCGCAAAAAATTGCACAAAGCAAAGCCACTTGTCTTCGGCATCACTACGTCCATAAAAATTAAAGCAGGCTTCTGTTTGGCGATGATGCCCACTCCCTGCATCGGGTCGTGAATTTTTAGGACTCGATACCCCGCCGGCAATAAAATTTGCTCTAAAAATTCGCAGATTGTCGGACTGTCATCGATACAAGCAATCAAAGGGCGCACCCGCCCATTCATTGCCGCAGCAAGGCGCCACTGTTCTATAGGCGACGGCAAATCTGGTACTGTTCGGAAATTTACTAAACCCTGCTTCATGTAATTAACTAAAGCGCGAGTTGCGACCGTGACACACTGCTTTTTCTTAAATGCAATATCCCAAAGAGTATTCTCGCCGTTAAATACGTTAGCCAAAGCCATCAAAGAATTAGAACTAAATCGATTTCCCTGCAACTGGGCTGACGCTTTTAAAAGCGGTGCTTGTTCGGGCTCTACCAGCCACAAACCCATTCCTTTCCACTTCTGCCAAATTTGTTCTGTAGAACACAGAATTTGCTCTACTTCGGTTACAGACAGCAGCAAAGAAGATATAATTTTAGAAAAATATTTTTCGGACGGGCGCCACTCCCGGCGCAAACCCGATTGACCGATTAGACCAAAGAAGACTTCGGAAATGCTGCTGTGGACGATCGCCTTAGCTTGTTGCAAACTCATTTCGCTGGCTGCTAGCCCTTGCTGAAGCAGTTGATATTCCCAAAGTTCCCCAGCCTCTAGGTCTCTGAGATCCACTTGAAAGTTGCGACAGTGTTGTCCAACAGCCCTGTACCAGCGCCTCGCCCTGTGCGATCCTCCTGTGGCATAAACCAAACTACCCTGAAAAAAGTAAAGTTGCCACTGTTGTTCACCTTGCTCTAACAGCAGTTTTCCCGTTGCTTGTTTCTGGCTAAGGACTGCCAAAGTATGAGAAAGCATTTTGTACCCGATTGCGGTAGCAGACATATCAACTCGCATCCCCTGTACTCCTGTTTCTCCTATTATATAGCTGCTGAGTTTTGAAAAAAAACAGTAATATTACTTAATTTTGCTCAAAAGAACACTTTATGCTGCGAGTTTAACCCCATCAGGTAGTGATTCCCCTAGGGAGTTTTAGCCATGAGGATGCACCCCCTATTTGCACGATTAACTAATGACTAAAATCCTGCTTCTCACTAATCACTCATTCCCCTCGCTATCTTTGGGAGGTACTGGATCGTAACCCCCAGGATGAAAAGGATGACAGCGCAAAATCCGCTTAACTGCCATTTCCCCGCCGCGGGCTGCCCCAAATCTTTCAATTGCTTCGATCGCGTATTGCGAACAACTGGGCTGAAACCTACAGGCGTTAGGCAAATAAGGAGAAATCCCCATTTTGTAGCCTCGAATTAATCCGATCAGCAATACTTTCACAATTTTGACCTCAGCGCTTGATGAGATTAATCACAAAATCTTGTCCCATACCGCTGAAAGCTAGGTTAATCCACAGCATCCCCAGCGGTTCCAGCAATCGAGCTTGCTTGAGTTCCTCGGCATCTACAACTTCAAATCCGATGTCTTCCGCGAGATTAGTGACAATTTTTTTCGCATCTACATTGTCTCCGTAAATAAAAGCAGTTGCTGTTTGCGAACCGAACGGCAAATTTTCAAAACAGCTTGCACCAATGTTGTTAAAAGCTTTCACAACTTGCGCTCCGATCGCCCATTCAGCAATTTCTTCGGCCGCTGAAGTAGTGTGTCCGATTGTCAGTCCAGCAGCAAGTCCAGCGGGTGTCAGCTCGATCGGGTTAGTGGCATCAATAATAATTTTGCCAGTCAAATATCCCGCAGTGGCGATCGCCTCTTGCGTGCCATTCCAGTAGCTAATATCAAAACTTGACCATGACTTGCAGCTTCCCCAACGCTAGCCGCTAGCGCATTTCCTCCTGTAGTTTCCACAGCCGACTGCGCTTTTGCACTCTGCGGGTCTCTGACGCCAAATACAATGGAATGACCTTTTTGATTTAAAATACGTCCTAGAGTTCCGCCAACATTTCCAGCGCCAATTACACCTATTTTCAATTTTACCTCTTGGACAGCTAAAAAACTATTTGAGGTGACAATATGGTACTTGTTTCGGATTGTGCTACTTGACCGATACCTAAAAAATTACCATCCCGATCGTAAAGTTGCAAGTGATAGGGAGATTCGGGTATTAAGTTTTCGGGGGGATTGTTGCTACTTTCCTCGGCTTCTATCGGCGTTTCGGGAATCGGGAGGCGCTGTCCTTGAAACCAGCGTTTGGTATATTCAGGAGAAAGAACGATCGCAGCTAAATGTCCCAAAACCGCCGATGGTAAAATCGGGCAGAATTTATTTTCCTCGACTTGCAGTTCTAATTCTTCAAAACAGAGACTTTGGTCGATCGAGAAACCGCTGCTTTCCGTGCGAGTCAAACAAGCCAAAGTACCGCCTGCATTCAAGAGTGCGCCCAAGTCCCGGGCGATCGCCCGAATGTAGGTACCGGCCCCACACGCGATCGACAAATCCAATTCGGGAAAATCCCCCGGCCGCCAATCCAAGATTTCCAGGCGAAAGACCTCAACATTCCTAGCTGCAACTTCCACAGTTTCGCCTTTTCTTGCTAATTCATAAAGCCGTTTTCCTCCCACCTGAACGGCACTAAAACTCGGCGGAAATTGCTCGATTTTTCCGATAAAATTCGGCAGTACAGATTGTACTTTTTCTAAAGTCAAATCCGGCACAGGTTGAGAATGGATAATTTCTCCTTCTAAATCGTCCGTAGCGGTAGTTAAGCCAAACCGAATCGTACCTCGGTAAGCTTTGTTGTGTTGGAGGAATTGCAGCAGTCTGGTTGCTCTGCCCAGGGCGATCGGCAAAACGCCAGTCACAGCAGGATCGAGGGTTCCTCCGTGTCCGACTCGCTTGAGTTTCAATATTCGGCGCACTCGCCCCACGCAGTCGTGAGATGTCATGCCGGCAGGTTTGTTGAGATTGAGAAAACCGTCAATAGTCATTAGGAAGAAGGAAGAAGGAAGAAGGAAGAAGGAAGAAGAAAGAAGGAAGAAGGAAGAAAGAAGAAAGAAGAAGGAAGAAGGAAGAAGGAAGAAGGAAGAAAGAAGAAAGAAGAAGGAAGAAAGAAGAAGGAAGAAAGAAGTTCGGCAACGATTTTTTTAACGGATTTAACGGATAGATGGAAGTTCGGCAACGGATTTTTTAACGGATAGATGGAAGAAGGTAGAAGGAATAGAAAAAGTTTTGAGATTGCTTTGTTACTTGCAACGCGAAAGCCGTGCATGAGTTAAAGAATTCAACATTGAACACTTAAAACTCAAAAGTACCCACCAGCCCAATTACCCATTCCCAATTACCCATTCCCAATTAAAGAATAAAGTTCGCCTGAGTGATAGAAGTGCGGGGAACTCCCAATAAAGTAGCCAGAGTTTCCTTAGTGCTTGTAAGCTGAATAATTGTACTCGGTGAAGTTCCGGCCCCGCTGGAAATGGTCAGTTCGCCAAAGGTTAGGCCGGCGGTCAAGCGAATTTTATCGTTCCCAACAGTAAAATCGGTAATCACATCCGCATCTGCCAAACGCCCGATCGCAAAAGTATCATTCCCCGCGCCGCCAGTTAAAGTATCTCTGCCGCGATCGCCCGATAAGTAGTCATCACCGACACCACCAAACAGCGAGTCGTCCCCGGCCCCCCCATACAGCGTGTCATTGCCCGCGCCCCCCAACAAAGTATCGTTGTCTTGGTTGCCAAACAGCAAATCATTGCCGTCGTCGCCGCTTACCGAGTCAGCACCTTTGCCGCCGTAGAGAGTATCGTCGCCCGCGTTGCCGAAAATGCTGTCGCGGCCTGCACCGCCGAACAGCAAATCATTGCCGTCGCCGCCTAGTATTGAGTCGTCGCCGTCCCCGCCGTAGAGGCTATCGTTCCCCCCCAAACCGAAAATGCTGTCAGCGCCTCCCAAACCGAATATCAAGTCAGGGCCCGCAGTACCGCTGAGGGAGTCGGGGCCGCTGGTGCCGTTCCTGCCACCGCTAGCTGAGCCTCCGGGACTGGTACCCGGGCTGGTGGGAGTTGGGGTGGTGATCGTGATCCTAGCTGGTACTGCTGATGGCATGGTTTTGCAGAGTGGTAGAAATTTGCCATTCTAACTTAGCTTAAAATCGGAAGTTATAAAATCCCTTCGATATGTATTCGTGTCATAGTCAGCCTAATGCCCCTTCATTCAGTTGACAGTTGACAGTTGACAGCACTTGACAAAAGAAGGAAGAGGATTAGAGTAATGAATAGTCTGATTTTAATTTCTCCCGATCAGCGTTCCGGCTTTAAACCAATTCTTTCTGGTAAAGATTTCATGTTTTTTGCAGTCCGGGCAAAAGCGATTTTTATCCCTTTGTAATTTGAGTTAGTTGAGACGGATTTGCTTTAGGCATGATATTTAAAAAAAAAATACCCTGGGTTTAATATAAGATATTGGGTATTTTTACCAGATCGAAAACCAATTAAATCATACGATCGCACGTCTCAACTTCTGCATCGATCGCATAAAAGCATTCACCGCATCATATTGATCTGCCATACGCGAATAAAACTCGATCGATCGCAAATCCAACTCCGGCAACAGTTCACTCTTACTCACTTCAATTGCCAAATCTGGAACCGACTTGCGCGTACGCAAACAATAAGACTCATCTGGTTCCTTTCGTGTATCCAATTCCTTCAACCAGATAGTTGTAGTACCGCGCCCGTAGAAACGAATGTCTTTTGTCCGCATATAAATTTCTACAAGCTGATCTAAAGTATTTCTAGGTTCTTCAAGAGCATCTGATAAAGGAGCCATAATTTCTAAGCACCCATTCAAATAAGTTAAACGCGCCTCAGTTTGGGCAAAATCGGCATCCAACTTTTTCAGAGTCTCCCATGTCACATTTGAGAGCAACGCTGCACCTGTACCCAATCCTGCTTGAGAAATTGCGACAACCATCTGATTTACCTTTGACAATCTTGTTTTTTGAGAACTCTTGTGGGCCGTTGCTCAAAACACCGCCCCAAAGATTAAATTTAAATGCCACAACAGCTTAACGGGGAACTGGAGCTGGAGAAGGTGGAGAAGGCAGAGAAACTGGAGAAAGTGGCTCTATCGGCAGTGGAGGAGCCGGAGTGCGAGCAGGTGCAGAACTGAACTGCTGGAGTTGCTCGGCGGTGAGCGATCGCAAAATTCTCAGTCCGAGAGTGTCTCGGCGGGAGATGGTGAGAGCGTAGGATGGCTCCAAATACGGGCGGAAATTTGATTTGTTGTTCAAATAGGTTTCCATGAACGCTAGGCTGAGTCCATTGAGGTAGCGGCGGGCTAAAGCTGGTTCGGGGCCGATGACTTCTGGTGGTGGCAGAAAGAGGCTTTGAGGGGATTCCTCGATCGTTGAGAAGTGAGTCCCGTTGTTCATCAGTACCAGATATTTGTTGGGCGATGTCAGCCAAGTGAACGGTTGAATTTGTTCGAGCAAAGCGGGGGCGACGGTATCGGCGCTGCCTGCGATTAGCATGACTGGGATTTTGATTTTGCTGAGGTTTGTTTCTCCAAAAATGCTGCTGGTGATCGGGTTGACGGCGAGCACAGCTTTGACGCGCGGGTCGGCTAAATTGTACTGGTTGCGAGCTAGGCCGCGGGCGCGACACTGCAACAGCAGGGAGATGTTCCAAGTTTCGTTTTCGAGCTGGCAGTCTTTGTCTAGCTGTGCAAAATTAATCCCCGCCCCGGCTAATGCTAAAGCCGTATAGCCGCCGAAAGACTGGCCGATGACGCCGACTCGCTGCAAGTCGAGCTGCCCTCGGTAGGCCGGATCGGTTGTCGAAAGTTTGGTTAAATAATCGAGCAAATCTTTGATATCGAGGGGGCGGTTGACAAATTCTGCTGGTTCTACTACTTCGTTGGCTCTGCCTGTTACTAAGTCTTGGATTTGTTGGGCATTGCTGCCGGGGTGTTCGGGGACGGCGACGGCAAAGCCGTAGGAGGCTAGGTGTTTGGCTAAATACTGGAATGAAAGGCGATCGGAACCTAAACCGTGGGAAATTACTACTACTGGGGCCGGTCGCGGGCTGCCCTGCGGCAGGTAAATGTCCATATCAAAGGTACGATCGCGACTTGGACTCGTCAGAGTTACCGATGATTTTTGCCAAGTATAGGGGCCCGGTAGCTCGGGCTGTAGCATTTCGGCGGGCGGTATCGCTGGCTCAGAGGCTGCTTCTGCTTCCGACAACTCGATGACTCCGGCGATCGTCCGATTGGAACGGTTGATCAGCGATGTCAGTTTGTCGGCTATACCCAAGCCGCGGGAGATGTCAATCCTGATTCCGTAAGTGGGGAATTTTTGCAGCACGTTGAGAATTGTCAGCCCTTCTGGATCTGAGGCTGCTAAAATCAGGGCGGATCGGATGGCATAAAATCCCGGCTGCCGAGCTTTGGTTTGAATGACTCGCCCCAAGCTTTCCAGCAGCACTTCTCCTTGCGGCGTGTAGAGGAATTGGGAGATCGTCACGGGGCTGATTTCAGCTTTCGCTTGCAGGGCGCTGCGAATCTCCGCTAGCTGAGATTTTTTGGCGTACTGAGCGAAGCCGTCCAAGTTCGAGTCTATTTTGCCTTCTTTGGCGAAGAGTGCCAGGGATTCGATCGGCACTGATACTTCGAGCGGCCCGTAAGTTACGTAAATTCGCTCGGCTCCGAAAGCCGGTGCGGCGGTGCAAACAGCCGTTAATGCAAACAATCCTAGGTATTTTGGGGCGATCGACCGCCGAGTGCGGAGGGCAATAGTGGAGAGACTCGGAAACAGACAGTTCATAACTTTCACACCTAGGACTTCTAATAATTAGTCGGTAAAACGATGTAAATTGTTTCACTAATATTTAATACCGCACAATCGATCTGTTGCTTCGGAAATTAGGTTATCGTGGGAAGCATAGCCTCATAGTAATTTTCTGACCTGAGAAGACTAGCTGAAATTTAAAATTCAACGCCGAGGGGTCAGTCGATTGTAGATTTTAGATTTACAAGGGCAGATGAATCTGGGAGCTTGAACTATGATCTAAAATTTTGGGAGTATCCACGACTTAAGCCAGGGGTTGTATCCGTCTTTGGGCGAGGGGTCACACCTACGGTCACACCCATTGATTATTTTTTCAGCTATGCAAGATATTTTCGATCGAGTTTGTAACTACAGTTTGAGTGAGAGAATTTATCATGTTTAATGCAACTGCTATCCTGATTGACGCTTTTGTGCAAGAGCTACAGGCCGGCTACCGTCGCACCTACGGCAAGTACAAACCTGACTACCCTGAAATTATCGCTTGGGCGGGGACTATGGCTCTGGAAAATATCGCTAACTGCGATGCTCTGTACCATAATGTGGAACACACAATGCTCGTGGCATTGGTGGGACAAGAGATTCTCCGGGGCAAGCATATTCGCGAAGGAGGAGTGTCGCCGGAAGATTGGCTGCACTACCTAATCTCGCTGCTGTGCCACGATATCGGCTACGTGAAAGGTGTTTGCCGCCAAGACCAAGAAGCTGTCGGACTCTTCGCTACGGGTATTGACGGGGGCATGGTTTCTGTGCCGATCGGCGCCACTTCAGCCAGTTTAACTCCTTATCATGTCGATCGAGGAAAACTCGTCATTGACGAACGCTTCGGCGGCCACACATTAATTGATGCCGAACAAATCAAGCGCAATATTGAATTAACACGCTTTCCAGTTCCTGCTAGCGAAACTCATCAAGACAGAAACAATTATTCTGGACTAGCAAGAGCCGCCGATTTAATCGGTCAGTTAAGCGACCCCAATTACCTCCGCAAAATCAGCGCCCTGTTCTACGAATTTGAGGAAGTCGGCACTAATAAAATCTTGGGGTACAAGTCTCCAGGAGATTTGCGGGAAAATTACGCCAAGTTTTATTGGAACGGAGTTTTTCCCTACATTCCAGCAGCTTTGAACTACTTGGAATTGACCCAGGGTGGCAAACAAATTATTGCCAACCTCTACGCTAACGTGTTTCAAGTAGAACACGCTGAACCGCTCGCTTTCAACAAAAAAAAAGCTCAAGAACTCATCGAATATCCCAATAACGGCAACTTGATCGGCGAACACAATAGCGTTCCACCTCCCATCTCTGGGGATAAGAAATTTAGCGAATTTGCTGACCTAAATTTGTGAGAAATTTATCGACATAATTTAGCAGCTATAAACACCAGCCATAATTACAACAAATGGTAAAATTATAGCTGCTAAATTTTTTATCAAGTTATAATATAACCAAGGAATCACAATTAAATAACTGTTATACCAATTTCATAAAGTAGCGCTAGATATTACCCCCCCCCAACCCCCACTTAGTAAGGGGGGGCTTCGGATTTCATCTAGAGCATATCTTTAGAAAAATGGTATTACTTGCTAGTTCGCTCGTTTTGCTCGTTACCAGGCTCTGCCTGGTAATGCAGATCCAGAGGCTCTGCCTCTCTTTACCCCGCCACTTTTGAAAAAAAAAGTGTAACAAATGTTTAAATTATTAAATTATTGTTCCTAAGAAATCGTTGTTGTTTAGAGAGAGTTAAATGATGGCAACCAACAACATTGAAGTCGTTTTTAGCTTTGACACAACTGGCAGTATGTATCCTTGCTTAACGCAAGTTCGCCGGAAAATTAAAGAGACGGTGACAAGACTGCTTGATGAAATTCCTGGCATTCGGATTGGGATTATTGCTCACGGGGACTATTGCGACGCTGGCAGCACTTACGTGACTAAACACCTCGATTTGTCGGGTGATGTCGCCACGATTTGCAATTTTGTGGAAAATGTCGAACCCACTGGCGGTGGCGATGCTCCAGAATGTTATGAATTAGTTTTGCACGAAGCTCAATCACTTTCTTGGACTCCCACTAATTCCAAAACATTGGTACTAATTGGCGATGACATCCCGCACGCACCCGCTCAAACTCCTCAAAAACTTAACTGGCGTCAGGAAGTAGATAAGTTAGCACAGATGGGAATTGCCGTTTACGGCATCCAAGCTCTCAACCGTCCCCATGCCACTTTATTCTACAAAGAACTAGCCGAAAAATCTGGTGGTTTTCACCTCAATCTTGACCAATTTTCTTACATCACAGATTTATTTTTAGCAGTTTGTTACCAACAGTCTTCTAACGAACAACTACAAGCTTACGAACAAGAAGTAGTCAGTCAAGGTCGCATGAATCGCGGATTAAACAAGATGTTTGATACGATGCTGAAGCGGGAAGGCGCTGCTGTTTATGAATCAGCCGAATTGCGTTCTGTAAAACCGGGGAGATTTCAGATTCTCGATGTAGACAACGAGATTTCAATTAAAGCTTTTGTTCTGGAGAATGGTTTGGCTTTTAAAACCGGGCGCGGGTTTTATGAATTTACTAAAACAGAAACTATCCAAGGTAAGAAAGAAATTGTGCTGATGGAGCGTTTGACTGGGGATTTATTTGAAGGAGAAGCGGCGCGAGAAATGTTGGGTTTGCCAATGGGGGAGACAGTTCGTCTCAAACCGAGCAATTTAGAAAAATATGCGGTTTTTGTGCAAAGTACGTCGGCCAATCGCAAGCTGATGGGAGGAACTCGTTTCCTTTATGAAGTTGAAGATTGGGATCGTTAATCGATTTTAAATGTCCAAACTACAGCCGCAGATCGATGCAGATCGTGCTAACATTTCTATTGTGTTTGTGATGTGTTTTTTCTACACATCTGCGGTTAAAAAATATACACTTTTAAGTTAATATGCAACCCGAAATTCAGCAGCGAGTTAAACAGTTGAGGGATCAGCTACAGCAAGCTAGTTATGCTTATTATGTTCTGGATGCGCCGATTATGGCGGATGAGGTGTACGATCGCCTTTATCGAGAGTTGCAAGAGTTAGAATCAGATTATCCTGAGTTGATTACTGCCGAAAGTCCGACTCAGCGCGTGGGAGAAAAGCCGGCTACTCAATTTTTTAGCGTCAAGCACAATATTCCTCTCTACAGTTTGGAAAATGCTTTTAATTTTGAGGAATTTGCTAAATGGCAGGAACGCTGGCAGCGAATTGCACCCCCCCTAACCCCCCCTTATCAAGGGGGGGGACAAGATGGAATTACGCCTCCTCAAGAAGTAAATGCACCCCCCCTAACCCCCCCTTATCAAGGGGGGGAACAAGAGGGAATTACGCCTATTCTTGGCAACGAGGAAAACAAAGAAATTACTCCCCCCCTTAGCAAGGGGGGGCTGGGGGGGGTTTCCTATGTTTGCGAGTTAAAAATTGACGGTTCTGCTTTAGCTTTAACCTATGAAAATGGGGTTTTAGTTCGCGGTACGACGCGGGGAGATGGGATTTCGGGAGAGGATATTACTCAAAATGTCAAGACTATTCGCTCGATTCCTTTAAAACTCAATTTAGATAATCCGCCGCCTGTGGTGGAAGTGCGGGGAGAGGCTTTTTTGTCTTTAACTGTGTTTGAGGAAATTAATCGGGAACGGGAAAAAGCGGGGGAACAATTGTTTGCTAATCCTCGCAATGCGGCGGCGGGTACGCTGCGACAGTTGGATTCTAAAGTTGTGGATCAGCGACGCTTGGATTTCTTTGCTTATACTCTGTATTTAGATGATGGAAACGAAGAAAATACGCAGTGGGAATCGCTGGAATTGTTGCAAAAAATGGGGTTTAAGGTGAATCCCAATCGCAAAGTTTGCTATTCTTTGGATGAGGTGCGGGAGTATTACGAATATTGGGATACTGAACGGCGGAATTTGCCTTACATGACGGATGGGGTTGTTGTTAAGGTTAATCCGGTTTTGTTGCAAAAACAATTGGGTTTTACTCAAAGATTTCCGCGTTTGGCGATCGCCCTGAAGTATCCGGCCGCCGAAGTCCCTACAATTGTAGAAGCAATCACCGTACAAGTCGGGAGAACCGGAGCTCTGACTCCTGTAGCGGAACTCAAACCGGTGCAGTTGGCTGGAACCACGGTTTCGCGGGCTTCTCTCCACA
>JBDTEI010000300.1:0-8908 GCA_039922675.1 Microcoleus sp. | reverse complement strand
AATGCTTTGGGAGCCACTAATTTGTCTTCTGTAAAATTTGCCAGCAGTGCAGCGATAGAAAATTCCATGTAGCGATCGATCCTCTTTTTTCCAGCAATTAGTCTAATTTTGGCGAAATCAGCCGCACCCTCTCTTGCCCTCGCTGTGCCTGCTTCCCAACAAATGCGCGGGTTAGTAGGTGGAGATGCCAGCACAGTCGGTGCTACCCGTGCGCGGGGATTTTTTCAGATTTTCCCCCCACATCGGCACTCGCTAATTGTCTGCTGTCTGTCTGCGAATGACAGATGATGGTGCAGACAAATACCCCATACCCTATTCCCCAATAGAATTTTTTAGCGTTGGTTCCTTTGCTTTTCGCTTGCAGCGCCGAGATCTTCGCGAAGTAGAAAGCCCCTGTCGGTTCTTAAAAGATGACTCGATGCTGAAAGCGACGGGTTGAGTCCTGGATCGGGAGATGGAGATATGCAGAGGGAGAAAATTTGCATTTTGGCCTCCTGCCTTTTTCCATCTGCCTTTTTCCTGCTTTCTTCGGCTTTTTGAAGTGCCTCTTGCTTTGTGCTAAAGCCAAAGATTTTACCGGCTCAAGGCAAAATTGCTAGTAGCTCGCCGCTGCGATACCCCTGTTTTTGCAAGCGTTCTGCCCTTGCGGACGGAGGTGCAATTCAGGGTAGGGAGCAATCTGTGCTGTAGAAAGTGCAAGGTACACAAAACCGGAGACTTTTACTACTTTTGCCTAGTTGCTGTGTCATCTCCTATAGGTAGAAATGACGCCCGGTGCTTGTTAGCTTAAACCGCCGGATGTGGGATAGGGTTTAGTCGCGTGAAAGGTTGCGCGGATGATTCACCTTACATTTATTGTATGTTGAATAGGTGCTTTCAGAAAAATGTTTTCTCTGGGTTGTACTAAACTTAAGTCATCAGCCCCTTCTGGTTTCGGGGTCAAAAAATTATGTTTGCTGAATTTCGCGCCCTTTATCCCGCTGGACAGTTAATCTGTGAGTTGCTGACTATTCATCACGGTAAGTTTGTGGTTCGCTGTCTGGTTCAGGTTGACGGCAAAACTCTTGCTACTGGTATGTCTGCTGCTGAGTCTGTTGAGGATGCTGAAGACCGCGCCCGATCGCGATCGATTGCTGTCCTCGCATTTGCTGCGCCGGCTCCGGTTGCTGCTGTTCCCGTTCCGGTTCCCGTTCCGCCAGCCCTTGCTCCTCTTCCTGTTTTAGAAATGCCTGTTGCCGACCCAATTGCGATACCACATCATAGCAATTTTGTCAATACTGAAGTCAAATTAAATGAAGAGCCGATCGCACCTGTACCGGAACCGCTACCACCTACTATCGATCTGCCTCCGGCTGCTGAATTTGTACCGAAGCAGATAGACTCGGACGCTTGGCTGTCTTCCAGCTACGGCGAACCGCTTCCAGAACTGGAAGTGCCAAATACTAGCCAAAGCGAACTGTCGCAGGGTGCGGCCGAAGTCCGGGAATTGCAACCGATCGCGGTGGGAATTCCCAGCGATGCGATCGAGGATGATTCTGATACGATCGCCCAAATAGACGCCATTCTCAAACGCCAGCGATGGAATAAAAAAACCGAAACCGACTGTCTCGAACAACTTTATGAGAAGTCGTCCCAGAGAGAACTTTCTAGCGAACAGTTGGCAGATTTCCTAGAATATCTGGAAATTTACAGCAGAACCACCGAGGAAATCAAGAGATTGGAGTGGACAGCCAACCAAGGAAAAGATTATCTCAATCAAGGTTATGGCAAAGCAGCGCGACATTTATTAAAGCCAGAAGAATTGCTCGACTTCCTGCAATATCTCGAATCTTTATCCTAGGAATTCGGAAACTAAACAAGGCGCTGGAGGCTATTAGATTAAAGAAACCGGGTTTTTTACAGAGATTAAGGTTGAGAACCAAAGATTTGGGTAAAAAATCCGGTTTCTCGCCACCCGTTTATCAATTAAAGAGCTACTTTGGAACGTTGAAAATTAAAAATCAACAATGAAGAATATTTCCCCATTGTTGATTTTTAACTTTTAATTTACGCGACAGCGGCGATCGGGCGGCTAGCAGAAGGACGGCGATCGATCACTTGATCGACTAAACCATAATCCTTTGCTTCTTCAGCGGACATGAAGAAATCCCGTTCCGTATCTTCTTCAATGCGGGAAAGCGGCTGACCGGTATGATCTGCCAAAAATTCATTCAGGCGGCGTTTGTGATACAAAATCTCTTTGGCCTGAATTTCAATATCGGTTGCTTGTCCTTGAGCTCCGCCCAGAGGTTGGTGGATCATAATCCGGGAGTGAGGCAAACTCATCCGCTTGCCTTTAGCGCCGGCACTCAACAGAAAAGCGCCCATGCTGGCGGCCAAACCGAGACAAATAGTGCAAATGTCGGGACGGATGTGGTTCATCGTGTCAAAAATGCCCATACCTGCGGATACCGAACCCCCTGGGGAGTTGATATAGAGGTAAATGTCTTTTTCGGGGTCTTCGGCGTCTAAAAATAGCAATTGGGCAACGATCAGGTTGGCTAAGTCGGAGTCAACCTGTTGGCCCAAGAAGACGATGCGATCGCGCAGGAGTCGCGAGTAAATGTCAAAGGCGCGTTCGCCGCGACCGGATTGTTCTATAACTGTTGGGATCATTGACGCCAGCCTGCCTATTACGTATCTTTTTTTTATTTTAGCGATTTGGGCTCATTTATAGTTAGGGTGCGGTGGCGCGCGATCGACAAATCGGTAAAATCCTTGAGTTTGGCGGGGTTGGGGCATCTTATGTTAAACTTCAACGACTTCGCCCGGGGCGATCGTTATCAGCGCACTGCAAACGCTGGGTATGAGTGGAACCAAATCGGGAAGACGATTGCTAGGCGCGACCATAACAATAACTGCAACTCCAGCCTGCTGCAAATTTTGCTGATACCGTAAATTCTGATCTGTAGTCAGCAAAATTGTGAACCTCTCCTGCATCATCAGTTTCAGTAATTCACCATTCTTTTTACCAGCCCAGCCCATCTCCACCACGGTTTTCACCTCATAGTCTCTCAGTTCACGTTTTAGAGGTCGCGGAACACACTCATCAAGCAGCAGTCGCATAAGCAGTTAGCATCTCCTTTGCCAATTCGAGAACTGAAATCGCTTGTTCGCGACTGACACTAGGAAAATGGTCTAGAAACTCATTCAGTGAATCACCAGCTTCGAGATAATCAAGCAAAGTCTTCATCGGGACGCGAGTGCCGATAAAGACAGGAGTTCCGCCTAAAATGTCGGGGTCGCTATGAACGATAGGTATTGTGGGCTTCATAATAACTTACGTATTTTGAATATATCGATTTTAGTCGATCGACCAGCAGTATAAAGACACAAATTATCAATGTGCCAGTTTTGTAGAAATCATCGAAATTAACAGACCTTTGGGTGTAAAATAGATTTATTGAGCAGTAGTCGGCATATTAAATTCTCCTATTTTCCTTTCAATTTTAACTTAAACTGTTGTCTCGATCGCAATATCTAGCCACAATTCAAATTTTAATCTGCCAACCTCGGCGGTACATTCCATACAAAACCAACCACCAACACAATACCGCCGTCACTGCAAAAGCCAGAGAACCATTGAGCGGGCCCGCCCACGGTACAAACCAGTTTTCATAAATCCAAGTGTAGGTAGTGGGAGCAGTTTTACCAGTGCCGATATGAGTTTTTAACAAAATTCTGGCGACGATACCAGAGGCGACAAACAAGAAAATTGCATTTAATCCCATGATTTCAAACGGCCATCCCCATTTCCACTTTCGCACTTCTATTGTTTCGTAGCAAGCTGCTAACAATAGCAACGCCCAACCAGCGGTAAACACTACATAGGAACTCGTCCATAGTTGTTTATTGATGGGAAAGTAAAATCCCCACAAACGACCGATTACTAGACAACAAAGACCGCCGATCGCTAAATTTAAACTGGTGCGGGTTTTGATTGGCTGCACGCGCAGCCATTCTCCAGTAAAGTAGCCGATGAGGACTGTTACAACTGCGGGTAATGTGCTCAACAGTCCTTCAGGATCGAAGGGGCCGCCTTTGTACAGGTGTTGGCTACCGAGAATTAGCCGATCGATATATCCACCTAAATATCCTTCCGGCGTGAGTTCGTAGGCGCTGTACCCCCCTACAGCAAATACGAGTAATGCGCCCCAATAGCCTAAAAGCACCGCCACAGCGAGCAGTTTTTGATGGCGGGGGGAAAGGTTGAGAATCGCGATCGCACTGATGAAATATGCTAAACCGATGCGCTGCAAAACTCCCATAATCCTGATTTTACCGAAGTTTTCCACCGGGGCGCTGTTCAAAAGTACGTCTAGGGCGATCGAAGATGTATTTAACAACAATCCTAATACAAACAAAATCGCCGCGCGGCGCGCAATTCGCCAGTAAATATTTTCAGGAATAGACGAGAAGGAAGAAGGTTTTTTTTCTCTTGTTGTTTGTTCCTGTGTTGCGGAAATTTCCGATGCTTCTGTTCCTGTTTTTTGAGGATTTTCAGTATATTTTGACAGCGAGAAGGACATCGCGCAGCCAACAATGAACAAGAAAAACGGAAATACTAAGTCTGTCGGAGTGCAGCCATGCCATTCTGCGTGATCTAGCGGGGGATACACCTGTTTCCAACTACCAGGGTTGTTGACTAGAATCATCGAGGCGATCGCAATTCCACGAAAAACATCAAGAGATTTTAAGCGCATGGAGGAGAAGTTCGGCAACGGATGGGGAAACGGATTTAACGGATGTAATAGATATCAGGAAATTTGGCAGCGGATTATATAAATAGATGACTAATGACCAACGATCAACGACCAATGACCAATGACCTAAATTTCAATTCCTTCCAGAGTCATAATTAGTGCATTCTTCATTAACATATCGCAGCGATCCGCATAAAAAGATGCTGCCTTATCATACTTGTTGACTTGCAACACGCGCAAAAACATTTGCCTTGCTTGCGCGAATTGCTGCTGGTAGTGAAAAAAAATGCCCTGTTCAAAATAAGTTTGGGTTTGTCCTTTTAGTTCGATCATCGTATCCGAGTCGCCGTCGTAAATTTCAAAGACAGCAACAGGCGTTTGTTTTCCTTTGACTTGAACGCGATCGAGAAACCGACACTTATAATTTTGTGGATCATCAATCCTGCACAAAGTCTGAACGCTAGCTACAATACCAACTCCGTAAAGCTTTGTCAATCCTTCTACGCGGGCAGCTAAATTCACAGCATCAGAAATTACCGTACTTTCCATCCGTTCCGCTTCGCCAATCGTACCCAACATTAAAGTTCCCGTATGCAAGCCAATCCCTATCGAAATAGGTTGATAGCCGCTATTTTGCCTGTGTCTGTTATAAATTTTAACTTGCTGCTGCATCTCAATTGCTGCTTGGACAGCATCTTCAGCTCTGTTAGGAAACAAAGCCATAATCCCGTCACCAATGTATTTATCTATAAAACCATTGTACTGGCGGATAACTGGGCCAACTCGGCTTAAGTAAGAGTTGAGAAATTCAAAGTTTTCTCGCGGAGACATACTTTCTGATAAACTTGTAAATGAGCGAATATCGGCAAACATAATCGTCATTTCTGCCTGTACAGAGTCTCCCAATCTCGCATCAACAATGCTTTCAATTTTGAGAAACTTTAAAAATTCGCGGGGGACAAAGCGGGCGGAAGCTGTTGCAATTTTTTCTAGTTCGCTTTTGCTGGCTTCGATTTGAGTCAGGGCGCGAAATGCTCTTAATGCTGTTACTACCGTGGTAAATAACTTTTTGTTTGTTAGCTCTGTTTTAGTTTTATAATCGTTAATATCGTAGCTAACAATTACTACATCTTCTGGCACTTGTCCCGGCTGTCCGGTACGCAAAATAATCCGTACTACTTGATTGTTTAAAATATCGCGGATGTATTTTACTACTTCCAAGCCTGCCCCTTCTGTTTCCATAACTACATCGAGTAAAATTAATGCTATATCTGGATGGGCTTGGATCATTTCTTTGGCTTCTTTGCCGGAAAAAGCGCTAATAAATGCGATCGGTTTGTTTTCAAATGTAAATTCATTTAAGGCGAGCTTTGTAATATTATGAATTTCTATTTCATCGTCTACAATTAATATTTTCCAACAGGCTTCTATCGGCTTTTCTTCCGCCTCGCCTTCTTCGGCAAATATTAATTCATCGTCGCCCGCCGCTATTAATTCGTTATCGCCCGCAGCGACCATGTTTTTACTAGCTTCTGACATTTATCGTTCTCCTAAATAGAATCATATTAAAAGTGGCAGTATAATAACTAATTGTTAATTTTAGCGGGAAATTCAATCGTAAATTTTGTACCTTTCTCTAGTTGACTTTCACAGCTAATTGTGCCTTTTAGTTTTTGCGTGACGAGGTTGTAAATAATGTGCAGTCCCAATCCAGTGCCACCCTGACCTCTTTTGGTGGTAAAAAACGGTTCAAAAATTTTACTGAGATTTTCAGGGGTAATTCCTTGGCCGTTATCGGCATATTCAAATATTAGCCGATCGCCCTCTAGTTTGATATCAAAGGCCAAAATGCCCTCGTCTTCTCCATCGTAAGCGTGAATTAGGGAATTCAACACCAGATTTGTCACAATTTGACACAGCACGCCCGGGTAACTGTCCAGTACGATATTTTCATCACACTTAATCTGTATTTTGTGTTTAGTTCTTCTTAGTTTGGCGCTTAAGGATGTCAAAATCTCCTCCAGATAATTTTTCACGTTAAATGTGCGTTTTAATTCGCTCGACTGATCTACAGCCACTTCTTTAAAACTGTGAATCAAGTCGGCTGCCCGCGTGAGGTTAGATAAGATCATATTACTGCTTTGCAGGGCGGTATCCAGAAACTTTTCTAACTCTGAACGTTTAATTTGGCCCTTGCTGTAGAGTTCAAAAAATTTTGTGACTTTTTCCGCCAGCAGGGAGGCGGCGGTGATACCGATGCCGATGGGAGTATTGATTTCGTGGGCAACACCTGCAACCAACCCTCCGAGGGCAGCCATTTTTTCCGCTTCTACCAGTTTATTTTGAGCCGATTTTAGGTCTTCTAAAGTTTGGGACAATTCGGAGGTACGCTGCTGTACTAACATTTCGAGATTCTGATTAAATTGCTGCAAGTTCGTGTAAAGTTGGGCATTTTCGATCGAGATAGAAATTTGAGAAGACAGCAGTTCTAATATTTCTAACCTGTCTGGCGTAAAAGCGCCTGTAGTCAAGTTGTTTTCTAAATATAGAATGGCGGTGAGTTTGCCTTGATGGATTAACGGAGTGCAAAGAATTGATTTAGGTTGAACGGCAATTATATAGGGTGTTCGAGTAAATTGTCCTTCGCCGGTGGCATCATTTAAAACTATACTTTCCTGGGTGCGGGCGACATAGTTGACGACTGCAACTGCTAGCAAAGTTACTTCTAGCTCCTCACCTACAAAATCTATCGGAATTGATTGCATTACATTAACGCGATCGGCATCTACACAGCCTGATGCTTCAATCACCCATTTTCCCTCTTTTTCTATTATTAAAAATCCTCTTTGTCCCCCGGCATTTTCAATTACAATTTTCATCAGTTTTGCCAGCAGTTTGTCTAGAACTATTTCGCCGGCTAAGGTTTGCGATGCTTTGACTGCTGTTGTCAAGTCTAGCACGCCTGGACTGCTGCTCGTAGTGCAAGCGCTGCTGGTAGATTTGTGAGTTTCGATATTAGTTGAAATCGAGGCTGAAGTTAGCAACTGCGAGTATATTGATTCTAAATGCTCTACTTTGGCTTTTGCTCCCCAGCGCTGATAGCAATAACGCGCTTCTGTTAAGTAAGTTTTGGCAATTTTTTCTCGTCCTATGGATAAATAAAATGCTCCTGCCAATTCTGATGCGAGTGCTTGTACCTGTATGTATCCGTTTTCTTGGGCTCCGGCAATTGCACAGTCGTAATATTCCATTGCTATCACGATATCGCCCAAAACTCGCGCTTTTTCTGCGGCGATTAAGTCGCATTTATGCTGAAGGTTCATCGGCGCAGAAAGCGCTTTTTTTTGCAGTTTTTTTAGGTTGCTGGTTGCGTAAAAAAGATGCTCTTCTTGTTCCTCCTTTGTTGCAGATGGATATGCTGCTAGTCGGGCGAGAGAATCGTAAAAATGGTATTCAGGAACATTGATAAAGCCCGCAACTACGTCCAAATAAACTTCGGCTTGCGCTGCATTTTCTAGCGCTAACTCGACATCTCCAAATAAATACGCTAATATTACTTTTTGCAAATAAAAGTGCTGAAGTCCCACCCGATCGTTAGCTTTCAATAGCAGTGCCAACAATTTTTCTTCGCTGTAAGCTTCACCTAATAGAATGTCGGAACTTGCCAAGTTTCCCATCAATTCTAAAACAGTTTGCCGATATATTTGATTCCAAGTCAATACCGTTTCTTGCTTGAGTTGAAACAGCAGATGGTTGTAATTTACCATTTTCTGTTCCAGTTGCGGTAATTCTTGACCGATGAAATACAAAGACTGACAAATATTTACTGCCGCATATCCGACCGATTCTAAATCACCATTTTCTAGGGCGCTTTGATAGGATTCCTCTAACAGCGGTAAAGTGTCTTTAACGTGATGCTTGCCGTGCATCAAAATGAATGCTACTAAATTAAGCGTCTTGCTTTTGAATTCTAAAGCATTTAGTCGATCGATTAAATTCAAGGCTAATTGACCAAATCGCTCGCCCGATTCAACATCTCTAACTATTCCTTTTAAAATTGCTCCGTAATTAGCATAACCGAAGGCAGAAAAAGCAGAATTTCCGTAGTTGATAGATAAATTAACTTGCTCGCAGACAATCAGCGGCAGCAGCACGGGTTCAACTAT
>JBDTEI010000299.1:0-6788 GCA_039922675.1 Microcoleus sp. | reverse complement strand
CGGTTACTTTAGCCGAGGTAACTTCGGGTTTGACAACGGCTTAGGGAACGGCCCCGATAATCTCGGCGGTTTCACCGGTACCGGCACCGCTAATTCCATCAACGGTTTGAGCGACGGCTTCCCCGGTTTCCGGGCTCGCAAAGTTGTCAGCAACTCTTACGGCGCTCAAGCTTCAATCCGACTGAACCCGAGATTTATACTTGGGGGCTGGGCTGGTTTAACTAATGCTCGCATTCTCGGCATCGGCGATGCGAGAATTTGGAACTACGCTGTTACTTTGGCTTTGCCCGATTTAGGGAAAGAAGGCAACTTGCTGGGCTTTGTGTTAGGTCGCGAGCCTTACTTAGATAAACTTGAGGTTGCAAGCAATTTGCGGAGCTTCAGAAATGACCCTTCGTGGCACGTTGAAGGCTTCTACAAGTTCAAGCTCTCGGATAACATTGCTGTGACTCCGGGTGTCATTTGGATTACCAACCCGAATCAAAACCGCCGCAACGACGACATCATTATTGGTACTCTGAGAACTACTTTCTCGTTCTAAGAGCGGTTAGAGCAGGCAGGGCGGTCATACCGCCTCTACTGGAAACTTAGCTACCAAATTTAGCCCTGCCGGAAGCAGGGCTTTTTTGTGGGCCGGATGACGCAGACCTTGCTCCCTTCTCAGTTCGCATCCCACACATCAAACCAAATAATAAAGTGATGCCTTCCGAGCCTCGTGCCTTTGGATTGATTCACAATGTTTGCAAGTGTTAGCGTCATCACCCAAGAGTTCATAAGCGTGGCGGACGGCCTTGAGAGTGGCGGAATCTGTATCGTCCTCCTCTTTTTCTAAGAAAAGGCGGTCTTCGGGGAACCACTCTCTTAAACCAATTTTAGTGAAAGATCGAGCCAATTCCGGGCGGACACCACCTAACAGCACCGTAATACCAAGTCTTTTAGTCTCATGGAAAAAGTGTTCAAAGCGCTCTAGGCAAACGATATCTGGGTTGCGGACGCGCTTGAGTCGCAAAACGATCGAGCGAATGTCTGAGCCGAGTGCCCGCTCCTTGAGGTCGTCAAGATAGCGATCTAAATCTGGTGCGGCACCAAAGAATATCTCACCTTCGAGGTCAAAGATGATGATGGAGGTACAGGGCGGGTCGCTGACTACTCGTTCACGCACGATGCCTTCCTCACTAACAACAAGCTCTGCCCCCTTAATTTTGGCTGCACGAGGCACAAATAGGATAATAGACAAGGCAACACCGGTCAAAATCGAGTATTCAATGTCAATGAAGATTGCTGTAAAGATTGTGATCAGTACGAGACCAACATCAAACCCTGAAGCCCGAAAGGTATAGCGCAACCGCTTCATGTCAATTAACCGACCGGCCGTGAGAATCAGCAATCCAGCCAGTGCTGCTTTTGGGATATATTTTGTTAAGGGAGCCAGCGCGAGCACTCCCACAGCAACGATCAGTGCTGTCAAAATACCTGAAAACCGAGTCCTTGCTCCCGCTTGGTAATTGATTGCTGAGCGACTCAAGGAGCCAGAACCGGGTAAGCATTGCAAGAAACCACCACTCAGATTAGCAAACCCTTCCGCCATACACTGCTGGTTGTAATCGAGCACTTGACCAGTTTGGTTCGCGATCGATTTAGAGATCGCCAAGGCTTCTAGTAAACCGAGGAATGCGATCGCAAAGGCACCACGGGACAGTTGCGGAATCCAGGCAAACTTAATCTCCGGGATATGGGGCAAGGGTAAACTGGCGGGTATAGAGGCAGATACCGGCACTAATGTCTTGCCGCCGTCCCCCGGGATAGTCCAGCCCAAGAAATAAGCGACGGCAGACACCAAGACCAAAACAACCAGCATATCCATTTGTGGCAGCCTGTACTTACGCACCGATTTTCGTAAAGTGAGGGCAAGCGCAATCGTTACCAGGGTAATGGCAAGTGCCTGAAAGTTAATACTGCCTCCAGTTAGTGTCAGCCACAGGCGATAGAATACTTGGTCATGGGCGGTACCCTTTTCGCGAAGACCGAGGGCATTGCCAACTTGACCGATCGCCAAAAGAATAGAAGCACCAGTCATAAAACCGAGAATCACTGACTCCGAAATGTAGCGAGTCAAGTCACCCAATTTGAATACGGCGATCAAAATTTGGATGCTACCAACCATAACTCCCAGCAGAAACATACCTTGATAAGCATCGAGTCGAGCATCGGGTTCAAAGAAGCCCAAGGTGCTAAAAACAACCAGAGAAATTGCACTGGTTGGGCCGTTGATCAGATGTGAAGATGAGCCGAAAATAGATGCAATTGCCGTGACAAAAATTGCCGAATAGAGACCAAATCGGGGATCTACTCCAGCAATGAGGGCATAGGCGATGCCTTGCGGCAGGGCGATCGCTGCCACAGTCACAGCAGCAAGCAAGTCGGCACGACCCTTGCTCCAGCTATATTTAAAATATTTCAAGTAAGACATTGATGTTCCTTAGATTCTCTTTGGAGTTTTGATTAAGTTTTGATTGTTCGTTATTGAGTTAGGCTTAGATGCCGCACTTCACTTTGCTTTCGGTTTGTACACGCGATCGAGAATGCCGTTGTCAGCGAAAAACTTCTGTTTGGCATCCTCCCAATCTTGGGCGATGAGTGTGACTGGGAAGAGGTCAATCTGAGGGAACTGATTGCTATACTTACTCGCCACCTCTGGGTTAATCGGACGATAGCCAAACTTAGCAATTGTGTCCTGTGCGGCATCGGTAAACAGAAATTGCAAATAGGCCTTTGCGTAATCCTCCGTCTTGTGACGAGCAACATTGGCATCTACCCATGCCACAGAAGGCTGCGCCAGAATACTTACTGGTGGATAGACGATTTCCAGATCGCCCTTTGATTCAGACACTTCCCGAATAGCTTCGTTTTCCCAAGTCAGATGTACATCACCGATTTTTTCAACGGTAAAGTTTATAGCTGAAGCCCGTGCCGCAGCATCAAGAACTGTTGTGTGTTCATAGAAGGACTTCAGAAAAGCTAATGCCTCATCCTCGCTACCACCACGCTTAATGACTGAACCCCAAGCTGCCAAAGCACTTAACTTGCCGTTTCCAGAGGTTTTGGGATTGGGTGTCACAATTTCCACACCGGGACGAATCAGATCGGCCCAGTCCCGAATATTGTTCGGATTGCCTTTACGGACAACAAAGATAATGGTGGAAGAATAGGGCTGTGAATCGTTCGGTAGTCGCTTAGACCAACCTTCTGGAATCAGACCTTGTTTGCGTAGCGCATCAACATCCGAGTAAAGCCCTAGGGTGACGACATCAGCAGACTGAGTGCCATCTATAACCGCACGGCTCTGACTAGAAGACCCAGCATGGGACTGCTTGATTTTCAAATGTTTTCCAGTGTCTTTCTCGTATTTCGCAGTAAATTGCTCGTTCAAACTCAGGTAGAGCTCTCGGGTTGGATCGTAGGATACGTTCAGCAATTGACTTGAGGTATTAGCTTCCACGTTTTTCACTACGATCAGAGTGATGGCAAGAAAAACAGCCACAACGGCAGCCAGATTAGTCCAAGAAATTCGTTTTCTTTTCATCCAGGCAAACTTCCAGAAGTTTTTGGTAAAGGGCATCGGCACACTATTGAGTAGAGGGAGGGTAAAACTTGCTCTACGCATTATACACATACTCGATAGATTTACAGTATATTAAGACTAAATCAAAGCTGGGGAGATAGGAACAGCATCTCTGTAGGCTCCGACGACACATCGGATGAAATAGGGTTTGCTCCGATCGCAACACCACCTGGTATAAAAATTAAAAATTATCCGTCATAGACGCAGAAACCCAGTTTCTTGAGGTAAGGGTTGTGGAAGCGGAGGGAGTGGAAACGAGAAACCAGGTTTCACAGCGGTCACAGTGTGGAGCGTCTTAACTGAGAATTGAGGAAAGTCGATTAAGTTCAGAGGAAAACCGGAGTACAATAAAAATAGGACTTACGCATGGGTAGTCAAAAACCGGGTTTGAGCGAGGAAAATCCTGCGTTGTAGCCTATAGATTAGGTAAAAAACCGGGTTTCTTTGGTAGAAATGCGTAAGTCCTAAAAAGTCAGACCTTAAAATTTTTACCTCAACATTGAGGAGAATTTTAAGGTCTGACTTGGGATTTGAGAATACTTGTATTTGATTGAAGCAATATGGTGGAACTCTCCTGTAAAAGCGAATACGCAATCTTAGCTTTGCTAGAGCTTGCCGATTGCTACGATGAAGGCGAGCCTCTGCAAATTCGCCAGATAGCCGCTCAGCAAAATATTCCCGATCGATATTTAGAACAGTTGCTGGCTACTATGAGACGCTGCGGGCTGATTCGCAGCCAGCGGGGAGCTAAGGGTGGTTACATCTTGGCGCGGGAACCGTGGAAAATTACACTGCTGGAAATTATCAACTGTCTCGAAGGCTCAGAGTTCGATCGCTCTGAAAAAAACTCGCCCGCTCAAACTTTAGAAAGTGCGGTGATTTGGGAAGTTTGGCAAGAAGCGCGATCGACTGCCAACTCGGTGTTGCAAAAATACACGCTACAGGATCTGTGCGAAAAACGCAATGGCAGGCGGCAGCTCGATATCATGTATTACATCTAGTTAAGCTGGCGCGCGTCTAATTCTCAAAATCCTGTTTTTTGAAGCCATGAGTGGGGTGGGCATCTTGCCCGCCCTAAAAGTTAAATCTCAATGCAGAATAGCTGAGTATTGCCAACTAGGAATTAACATTTACTTTCAACAACAAACAGACAAAGATTATGCGTATTGCTGGCGACATTACAGAATTGGTGGGGCACACACCCTTGGTGCAACTCAACCGCATTCCCCAAGCCGAAGGCTGCTTGGCTCGGATTGTGGTCAAACTCGAAGGCATGAATCCGGCAGCATCGGTAAAAGACCGGATTGGTGTCAGTATGGTGAATCAAGCCGAGGCCGAAGGTCTGATTACTCCCGGTAAAACGGTTTTAGTAGAACCGACATCTGGCAATACCGGAATTGCTCTGGCAATGGTGGCGGCGGCGAAGGGCTACCAGTTGATTTTGACAATGCCGGATACGATGAGCACGGAACGCCGATCGATGTTACGAGCTTACGGAGCCCAACTAGAACTGACTCCCGGCATTGAGGGCATGAGTGGCTGCATCCGCCGCGCTCAAGAGATTGTGGACAAAACTCCGAACGCATATATGTTGCAGCAGTTTCGGAATCCAGCCAACCCGGAGATTCACCGTTTGACAACGGCTGAGGAAATTTGGGCAGATACCGACGGCGAGGTGGATTTCCTGATTTCTGGAGTCGGCACTGGCGGTACGATTACGGGTATTGCAGAGCTACTCAAGTCGCGGAAACCCGAGTTTAAGGCGATCGCAGTTGAGCCGGCTAACAGTCAGGTACTTTCGGGCGGAAAACCAGGGCCTCACAAAATTCAAGGTATCGGTGCGGGTTTTATCCCACCGGTGCTGAATGTCAGCGCGATCGACGAGGTGATAGTTGTTACAGATGACGAGGCGATCGCCTACGGACGCCGCTTAGCCCGAGAAGAAGGACTTTTGTCCGGTATTTCCAGCGGTGCGGCACTGTGTGCGGCTTTGAAAGTCGGCAAGCGTCCCGAAAATGCAGGCAAATTAATTGTGATGATTCAGCCTAGCTTCGGCGAACGCTATCTGAGCACTCCCTTGTTCCAAGATCCAGAACTCAATCTGGCGGTGGCTGTCAACTAGACTAGCCTCCGGGCTATCCATGTCGCAGAAACTGAAAGCAGGGCGTATAGTGTACGCCCTGCTTGGCTTTTTAGATTAAAGAATTGCGATAGATTGTCGATCGCGCAATACGCTTGGGTTAACATAGTCAAGGGAGATAAAACCCTGTTAAAAATAGATACGCTCGATTGCTTTCACACGCGATCGCTGCGGACAAAAAAGCGTTAACCCAACGGTATTGGCTGATATCTTGAACGGCGACGATAGTAATGATATCTTATTTGGTGGCAAGGGAGATGATTTACTCAATAGCGGTTTTGGAAATGATATTTTGACTGGAGGTATGGGAGTCGATGGCTTCTTATTGTTACTCTCTATAGATTCCACAACTGATACTATTACCGATTTTGAAGATGGCAAAAATTTGCTAATTGTCGCTAATGGAATTACTTTTTCGCAATTGGCAATTACTCAAAGTAATGGCATAACTCAGATTGGATTGGTGTCAACCGGAAAAGTTTTTGCTTCTTTAATTATACCTCTTGCAAAAATCCGAAAATACCCTGAAACCATCTGCGTCAATCGGTGTTGCATCTGCCCGATATCTGCGGTTTCTCTATGACTCGAAGATTTTTGCAAGAGGTCTATTGGAATGTCTGCTACTCAAATTAATGCGGCGGATTTCAGTTTGCTATAGTTAGGATTTAATGTGCGATCGCTCCTGAATGCGATCGCACTCGATGACCCGGTTTATCTGAAAAACCCGGTTTTTTCGGGAAAAATCCCCAAACGATCTCAATTCTGGGCAATTACCCCTCATCAAGCTGTCCAATTTTGTCGATCGCACATCACCTTACTTGCCTAAATTATGTATTAATTTATACTTTCTAAATTATATACAATGGCACTTACATTTCAAAAATATTTGTGGTAAACCAATCTCGCATTCATCGCCATAATTATACTTAAAGATTTCTCCCTCTTCATCAGAAATTTCATTAACCAGCTCTTTTTAAAGAAAACTTTATATACGTTCTGTAAAAAAAATGTTATTGTTACTAAAAC
>JBDTEI010000298.1:0-5290 GCA_039922675.1 Microcoleus sp. | reverse complement strand
ATCCCCGCGCTCAAGAAACTTTTGTTCTTTGCCAAGAAACCGAAGTTTTTGTCAGGAGCAGAAATACTCCGAAACACCGCGCGCTCGAAATTTGGCAGGGAGGAGAATTGCGGCATACTTCCCTCGGCCACGAAGCGGAAATTACTGCAATTGTCATCAGTCCCGATAGTCGTGTTATCGCCACAGGTTCGGCAGATACTACGCTCAAAATTTGGAATTTAGAGACGGGAAAGTTAATCTGTACTTTGGGCAGTCATTTAACTTGGGGAGCGCACAAACAACGAATTGTTAGTCTTGCTTTTAGCCCGATCGCACAAACTCTCGCTAGCAGCAGTTCTGACGGTACAATTAAACTGTGGAACCTCCGCAGCAGGGAATGTTCCCAAACAATTAAAGGTTATGCGAATTATCTGGCTTTCAGCCCAGACGGACAGACTTTGGCTGCTGGCGGCTGGGACAGAAATATTCAACTGCGGCAGCTATCGAATCCCGATAGTCAAATCACTTTGTCAGGGCATTTTAACTCGATAAATGCGATCGCCTTTAGTCCTGATGGGCGGACTGTTGTCAGCGCTAGTGCCGATGGTAATATCAAATTTTGGAATGCCAGTACGGGCGAACATATTCACACTCTCTGTGGACATCAAAACTCTGTTACTTGTCTTACTTTTAGCAGCGATGGCGAAACTATTATCAGCGGTAGTTTAGACAAAACTGTCAAAATTTGGGGAGTAATACCATTCTAAATTTTAGATTTTAGATTTTAGATTAAAGAATTAGGAATGACTGATGAAGCTCGTGGTTGGGAGCATCTTAATGATAGTAAAAAGTATTTTTTAGGAGTGGGATCGTCCTCGCTCGCTTCCCTATATACTGATAGCGATCGTCCCGATCGCACTTTTGTTGGCGGTGGCTATATTTCAAAATTCCCGATTCCCGATTCCTGGGTGCGTGAATCTACGCAAACTAATATAATAACTTTATAATTGTAGGTCTTGTGGAAGCGGAGGAGTGCGGAACTTCTTTTTGTACTACTACACATACTTACCGTAAAAGTACCGATTCGCAGGCATTATTCAGCTTATTGTAAATTTATGAATAGTCGCCATAAAGCCTGAGCGAGCCGCAATTCCTGAATTATTTAAACTATCTTTAAACTATCGCATCTTGCTCGGATGAGTATCGCAGCTAACTGTAATAGTTCACTTAAAAAGTTTATGCTTAAAAGATAGGCTGGGGTTAAATATACAGTGCAGCCCAAAGTAACCATGTCACACTGCAACCAATCCATCTGTCGATCGCGCAATCCCGCAGAAATGTGCGACACTGCTGCTAGCTTGCAGCTTCGAGCCGATCAACTAACGGCAGAATTAACCAACACCCGCGATCGGCTTCACGCAGAAATCGATCGGCTAAAACAAGCCAACGAAACCCTGCACGCCGCCGTCAGTTGTGCCCCGATCTTCCTGTGGGCAACTGACAAAGATGGCAGGTTAACCCTTGCAGCAGGCAAAAGATTAGAAAATTTGGGGATCGAACCGGGTGAGGCTGTCGGGCAGTCGATTGTTGCAGTTTACAGCCAGCCAGATATCTTAGAAAATTTTGCCCAGGTACTAGCAGGAAACGATCGTACTTGGAATGCCCGAGAGGGGCATTTTATGCACGAAATTCGATCGACACCGCTGCGAGACGGCAACGGCGAAATTGTCGGCGCTGTCGGTGTTTCTACTGACATTACTGAGTCCGAAAAGTCGATCGCCACTCTGGAAACAGCAAATCAACAATTAGAAGGCAGACTTCAGCAACAAACGGCAGTCTGCAATGCAGCAGTTGCCGACAGCGAGAAAAAGTACCGCAATCTCGTAGAAACGTCCCAAGAGTTAATTTGGTCGATCGATATTCAAGGCCTCTTAACTTTTGTCAATTCCGCCGCCAAACGGATCTACGGTTACGAGCCCCCAGAAATGATTGGTCGTCGCTTCACCGAATTTTTGTATCCCGAACAAAAAACTAGACAAATAGAAATATTTGCGCAACTTTTAGCGAGAACCAAAATTCCGCGACAAACCCCTAATTTGCCTTACGAAATAGTACACATCCGCAAAGACGGTACTCCCGTCCACCTGCGCGTCAACAGCATCGTCAACCAAGCTGAAAACGGCGCTATATTAGGCCTGTGCGGAACGGCGACAGATATTAGCGATCGCAAGCGATCGGAAGAAGCACTCCAAAAAGCTACAGACCAACTTCGCGCCGTCTTGGATGCCGTACCCGGACTCATTTCTTGGGTAAGTTCAGATTTGCGGTATATTGGAGTCAACCAGCACTTAGCAACCTCGTTCAAACAATATCCTGAAACCTTTGTCGGTCAAGAAATAAACTTTCTCGACAAAGGATCGAGTTTTGGAGAACTGATCCGAAACTTTTTTGACAGTTCATCTCAGCAAACCTCCCAAGAAATAGACATAGAAATTAACGGCTGCGTCCGCAATTATTTGATTATAGGTCAGAAATATCATCAGGGAACCGCAGCAGTTTCGGTAGGGATAGACATTACCCAACGCAAGCGCGCCGAAGCTCAAAAGACCCAATTAATCGCTTCTTTGCAAGAGTCTGAATGCAAATTTCGCAGCCTTTATGAAGCCACCAGCGACGCAGTAATGCTACTCAACCAACAAGAATTCTTTGACTGCAACCTTGCCACCTTAGCAATCTTTGGTTGCATCAATAAAGAACAGTTTTACGGCAAAAAACCGAGCGAATTCTCTCCACAATTTCAGCCTAGCGGACAAGACTCATCCAGTCTCGCAGCAGAGAGAATATCCGCAGCAATGCAAACAGGTAGCTGTCGTTTTGACTGGGTGCACAAACGGCTAGACGGTTCAGAATTTCCTGCTGAAGTGCTGTTAAATGCAATGGAAATTAACGGGCGAAAAGTAATTCAAGCAGTAGTGCGGGACATTACAGATCGCAAGCGCGACGAGGATCGCATCAAAGCATCCCTCGCAGAAAAAGAAGTCCTCCTCAAAGAAATTCACCACCGCGTCAAAAACAACCTGCAAGTTATTTCCAGTTTGCTCAAACTTCAGTCCCGCTACATCCAAGACGATCGGGTTACTGAAATGTTAAAAGACAGTCAAAACCGAGTCAGGTCGATGGCCCTGGTTCACGAACAATTGTATCAATCCAAAGACTTGTCAAACATTGACTTTGCTGAATACATCCAAAATCTCGCCCACAATTTATTCCAAGCTTATGAAAATCATGCAGAAGGCGTCAAGTTGCAAACAAATATTGCACCGTGTTCCATGAATATTGATACGGCAGTTCCTTGCGGATTGATTATCAACGAGTTGGTTACAAATTCTATCAAATATGCTTTTATAGGAAAAACTCAGGGTAAAATTAAAATAGATTTTACTTTAGATAATAACAGAGTTTGCGTGCTAGCCGTGAGCGACAGCGGAATTGGTTTCCCTCAAGACTTAGATTATCGAAATGCCCGAACATTGGGTTTGCGGCTGGTGGGGTCTTTAGTCAAGCAAATTAGGGGGAAAATAGAACTATTAGAAACAGCAGGCACGACTTTTAAAATAACCTTTTCCCAAGCCAAATTGCACTCTTAGGAGAAAATTTAGTGTCCCACAAAAAAATTCTGATAGTTGAAGACGAGAGCATCATTGCGGAAGACATTTCCGATAGTTTAATATCTCTAGGATATAGCATAACTGATATTGTCTATTCGGGAGAAGAAGCGATTCACTCGGCAACCGAATTTAGGCCGGATTTAGTTTTAATGGATGTTAACCTGCAAGGAGAAATAGACGGCATTACAGCAGCAGAAGAAATTAGATCGCGCTTTCAAATTCCCGTAGTTTATCTGACAGCTTATGCAGACGAAAACACTTTGCGGCGCGTCAATGCGACCAAACCCTTCGGCTATATTGTCAAACCCTTTGAGGAAAAAAATTTGCACACAACTATTCAATTAGCTCTGCACCGCCATGAGTACGATAGCTTGACAAACTTGCCAAATCGTTCGCTATTCCGAGAGCAGCTAAGTCAGGTATTAGAAAAGCATAAAGAATTGCCAGCAATCATTCCCGTTGTCACTCTTAGTTTAGATAGAATCAACCGGATTAACAGTACATTGGGACACGATATTGGTGACTTCGTAATTTGCCAAGTTGCCGAGCGACTGAGTAACTGCACGGAGAAGATTAATATTGTGGCTCGTTTGGAAGCTGCCGAATTTGCAATTGTTCTCGAACCAGTTGCCCAAAAAAAGGATGCTGCCAAGATTGCTCGAAGCATTTTAGATTTTGTAGCCCAAGCTATGATTGTCAAAGGCTCGGAAGTGTACGTTACGGCAAGTATTGGCATTTCTTTATCTCCAGACGACAGCATCGATGGAGGCGAATTGCTAAAAAATGCTTATACAGCTATGTATGAATCTCAACAACAAGGAGGCAACAAATATCAGTTTTATACTGCAAAAGTCGCGAATAGTTCCATCAAAAAACTTACTCAAGAAACTTGCCTGCGCAATGCTTTAAAACGCTCGGAGTTTGAAGTTTACTATGAGCCGCAAATAGAAATTAAAACAGGTAAAATTATTGGTGCTGAAGCTTTGGTGCGCTGGAATCATCCAAAAAGGGGCAGAGTTTCCCCGGGGGAATTTATTCCAATGGCTGAAGAAATGGGCTTGATTGCACCACTGGGCGAATGGGTGTTAGAGACTGCTTGCAGGCAAACTAAAGCTTGGCAAACAGAGGGTTTGCCTCCGCTGCGGGTAGCTGTTAACGTGTCAGCCCGCCAGTTCGATAGCAAAAATTTGACTGAGAGAGTCAGCCAGATATTGAGAGAAACTAATCTCGATCCTAAATATCTGGAATTAGAATTGACTGAAGGTCTAATTTTGCAAGATGAAACGGCAGCAGCTCAAGCTTTTATGGTATGGAGAGAGATGGGGATTAGGATAGTAATTGATGATTTTGGGACGGGGTATTCTTGTTTGAGTTATCCGAAACGCTTTCCGTTTGATGCGCTCAAAATTGACAAGAGTTTTATTCGCGATATTGCAAACGATCGCCAAAATGCAGCGATTACAATAGCAATTATTCAAATGGCACACTGCATGAACATGACTGTGATTGCTGAGGGGGTAGAAAATGAGTCGGAACTGGCTTTTTTGTGCGCTAACGAGTGCGACGAAATTCAAGGTTATTTTTTTAGTCAGGCTTTGCCACGGGCTGAGTTTGCAGCGCTGCTAAAAAGTGATAAGTGCTGG
>JBDTEI010000297.1:0-3615 GCA_039922675.1 Microcoleus sp. | reverse complement strand
AGGTAGCAGATTCGGGTTCGAGCAAAATATCTGACCAATATTGCGGCAGTAGATTTGCGGATTCTGCATTTTCGCAGATGAAGCTAAACTCTGAACAAAAGTGCAATTAGTTTTAGGTAACAGAATTTCTTCAGATTCGCGTTGCATAATACCGAGGTATTCAGTTTAGGTTTTGATCGCGATCGCCTACAGCGATCGGGCCATCCGCAAAAGTGCAAAATCTTTCGCTTTTTGGGAAAAATGGGCTTTAAAGTCCCACCCAGCACTAAGTTCACATTTTCAACAACCGCTAATACTGTTTTAACAGCTATGCACGGTTAAAAGACAGATTTAAAACTGGCTTATTACTAATCACAAACATCAGGTTCACATCAGAAAATGGTGTCCTATACTTGGAGACAAAATGACATGGCACCCGCTACTTACACTAAATTAATTCGATTTTTACAAGAAGATTTGGCGATTTCTCCCGCTTCAATAGCCGTAGCCGAACGTCGCGGCGACAAACAGCGGCAGCGCGATAAAGACCCGAATTCGTTGCCGATGGTTCTGTGGCAGTACGGTTTAGTCACTCTCGACCAGTTGGATAAAATCTTTGATTGGTTGTCCGAAGCATATTAAAAGGATTTTAGATTTTAGATAATAAAATCCCAAATCCAAAATCCTTTAATAACTTAGATTAAGATCCAGCCAAAAGTTTCGCAGCAGCGGCAACGCCGGCACCAGGAGTATAGCCTTCATGGCCCAATTCTTGCAATACGACTTCCAAGGCGGAAATAGCTGCTAGAATATCGCGATCGCACACAAAGCCCAAATGACCGATTCGGAAGATTTTACCTTTCAAATGGTCTTGTCCATCGGCTAGAGCAATATCAAACTTCTTTTTCATCAAAGTCCGAATTTTTTGAGCATCTACAGATTCTGGCGGCATCACCGAGGTAATCGCAGGGCTGGCGCAATCGTCAGCAGCGAATAATGGCAAACCTAAAGCTTTCATCGCCGCACGGGTAATTGTCATTAAGCGTTTGTGGCGCGCAAAAACATTTTCTAATCCTTCAGCTTTCATCATCTGCAATGTAACTTGCAGCGCAAAAAACATATTCACCGGCGGAGTAAAAGGAGTCGTATTTTTGGCAGCATCTTTGCTATATTTGCCCAAATCCAAATAATAGCGAGGTAGTGTCGCAGTCTTGTAAGCTTTCCAAGCTTTCGGACTAACGGCCACAAAACCCAAACCTGGGGGAATCATGTAAGCTTTCTGAGAACCCGAAGCAATGACATCGATTCCCCAAGCGTCCATCGGTACGTTGGCTGCACCTAAACTGGTGACAGCATCCACCATAATCAAAGCTTCGCCGTGGGCTTTGACGTGGCGGTTGATGGTTTCGAGGTCGTTTAGAACGCCCGTGGAGGTTTCCGAGTGGGTGATGATGACAGCTTTGATTTGCTTCTCTTTATCAGCTTCCAGTTTTTCGCGGAAGTCTTCGGGGTTTAAAGGTTGGCCCCACTCAGCTTTGATGATTTCGACATTTAAACCGTAGGCTTCTGCGACTTCGGCCCAGCGTTCGCCAAATTTACCATTGGTGCCGACTAAAACTCGATCGCCCGCACTCAAGAAATTAATTATCCCAGCTTCCATCGCGCCGGTACCAGAAACGGTCAAACTCAGCACGTCACTTTTGGTTTGGTGCAGCCATTTGAGGTTTTCGGTACATTCTCCAAAAATCGCGTCAAATTCCTTGCTGCGGTGGCCCATCGGGTGTTTAGCCATCGCCAGCAAAGCCGCTTCGGGCACCGGTGTCGGGCCGGGAATCATCAGCATTAATTTGTTGTCCATAATCCTGTCCTAACTTTTTCTATGGGAGTTAATAGAATAAATCAAAAATTGAAACTGTGAATTACCCACCGTCAAGCGGAGTACCGCTATGACGGGGGCTTCCAGATTCACAAGGAACCGCGTCCGACAAGACCGAAATCTTGCCACCACGACTTACATTCCCTCCACTGGCAGTAGCACTAATTCCTAATGCCAAAAACCGCAAGGCTTCATCTCTAATATTTTTGGCCGCATTCACGTCGCGATCATTTCTTGATTTACAACTAGGGCAATCCCAATGACGAACATCCAATGACATTTCAGATACTTTGTGCAGACAATTATTGCAAGTTTTGGAGCTAGGGAAGAATCGGTCAACCTCAACATAGATTTTCCCATCTTTTTCAGCTTTATACTTGAGCATTGTCCCGAACATCCCCCACCCAGCATCGCTAATTGATTGAGCTAGACAGTGATTGCGTACCATGCCTTTGACGTTTAAATTCTCTACGGCGATGACTTGGTTTTCGTTGACTATCTTGCGGGATAGTTTGTGTAGAAAATCTTCGCGAACACGCTTGATTCTTGAGTGGACTCTAGCCACTAATCTTCTAGCCTTGTGTCTAGTATTGCTCCCTTTTTGGTGACGACTGAGTTTCTGTTGTTTCCTTTTGAGGTTACGGCTGTGTCTTTTGAGATGCTGAGGATTGACATATTTACTGCCATCACTGGTCACACAGAAGTCAATCAAGCCTACATCTAAACCAATTGTCTTGCCTTTTTGTGTAGTCTCTACACTGGGAATACCATCATCAACCAAGATAGAAGCAAAATACTTCCCATCTGGGTTCTTAGATACGGTAACAGTCTTGACTGTGCCATCAAAAGTGCGATGAATTTTGCAATTCACTTCACCAATGATAGGTAGCTTGATCGACTTTTCACCTACTTTGACATTCTGAGGATAGCTGACGGATTGCCGTCCATGCTTTGATTTGAAGCTAGGAAAACCAGCTTTTTTCTCAAAGAAATTCTGGTATGCAACAGACAGATTTAGGGCAACAACCTGTAGAGATTGCGAGTAAGCACCTTTCTTCAGCCAAGGATATTCGCTTTTTAGCTGAGGTAGTAAACCTTGGATTGCGCCCCGACTCAGCCCTTTACCAGTAGCCTTGTATGTTTCCTGACAAAGATTTAGGCTGTAATTCCAGAACCATCTCGAACAGCCAAATGCACCAGCAAAATATTGCTGCTGTTCGGTTGTTGGATATAATCGGAACTTGTAAGCTTGATACATTATCGGTAACTAAGGTTGCTGGTAACATCATAGCTGATAGGCAAGGAAAATACAGGGAATTTGTTCGTTTCCTCATGCACCGCCCGTCTACTGCTGGCTGCGCTTTGTATCTCGTGGTGCAATTGTCAACTCACGAGCCTTTCATCCCTGCGGTAATTCATTCGGGGTACTTCGCGCAGCGCTCAGATTCATCCCTTCTGAATATACCGAGGGACTTCCCGGCTGGTAGTTAATTTTTAACTCCCGTAGAGTTAGTTTCATTTAAAGACCAGCGGTATTCTACCGCTAAGTTCGATCGCTGGCAGCTTTGTTCTAATTGCTTTTGAATGGCAAGGGCTTTACGCAGTGTAATAATAAGTTGGTGAACTTGTTGCTGCTGCGGCGATTGTGGACTGACAGCAAACATTGTTTTGCGTTCTAACAATTGAAGTAACAATTCATAATGAATGTACGAAGGCAGGGGAATTGGCTCCATGAAAGCTAACATACCTCAGCGAACAGA
>JBDTEI010000296.1:0-2585 GCA_039922675.1 Microcoleus sp. | reverse complement strand
AATTCACATCCGTCAAGGAGATTACGCGCAGCACCAAAACGGCAGGTATTTTTATACAATCGACCAATATATCGAGGTGATGAATGCAGCAGTCAAGCTATTTTCAGGGAAACATATTATTTTTTTAATTTGCTCTAATCTCCAGCAAAAACCGAGTTTATTTGAAAGTTTTAACTGTGTTTTTGGCCGAGGTGATTTAATCGAAGATATTTATGCTTTGTCCCAGTGCGACTATATTATCGGCCCACCTAGCAGTTATACAATGTGGGCGGCTTTTTACGGGGAAAAACCTCTTTACATGATTAGAGATGTCCACAAAGCAATTAACCAGAAGGATTTTGTGCAGTTTTATGAATGGCAAGGAGTGTTTAATTATCGAGACAACTGGAACGAAAGTTTTTGGGATTGGACACACTGATTTAGATTTGAGAATATACCTCTTGCACTCATTGCCAAATTATCTTAAAATTATCTGTGTTCATCTGCCTGATATCTGCGATTTCTGTATTAAGATCTAATTTAGGCAATTTTGTCTTAAGTAGGTCATTGCGAAAAAACAATAGTATTTTCTAGGGGCTGGTTTAGCTAAAAATCTATGATACCAGCCAGTTTTTGAAGCCAAAACCCGCCCTCCCCATATACTGTTTATTTGTACCCACTTATGTCAAAGATGAATGAGAGTTTACCACCGATTTATTTTTACATTCCTCAAAGCCAGTGGCCGACGGGAGATTTGCCACAAAGTCCAGAGGAATACTGGCAGTGGATGAGTTTTTGGGGTAGCAGGTACGGCCGGGGAAAGTATGATTGGACTCTGCAAACTTATCTTTATTTGCAAGCGGACGGGTTGCCTTGTCAATTACTAGATTTTATGCCGGATGAAGGCATCGTTGTGTCGCATCGCGATTTTTTATCCGATAATTTACAACCGCTGTCAAAGTTGCTGATTGTTTGTATTAAAGTAGATAGAGAACCTCACCCTTATGCTCAGTTGCAAGTCGTGCAGAACGATCGAGATTCGCTATTTAATCGATCGCCCTTACTATGGCAATGTCATCCGCTCAAATTTTGGCTGCAACCAGGCTTGATTCCCCGCGAGCCCAGCCGAGGCGAAATCTTTGAAAAGGCGGCTTTCTTCGGCGTTGCAGGAACTCTCGCGCCGGAATTGCAAGCACCCTGTTGGGGGGGGAAACTCGGCGCTTTGGGTTTGCAGTGGGAAGTGGTGGGGTGCGATCGCTGGCACGATTACAGTAAAGTTGATGTGATTGTCGCTGTTCGCAGTTTTGAGGCCGATCGCACTTTTGACTCGAAACCTCCCTCGAAATTGATTAATGCTTGGCACGCTGGCATTCCGGCGGTTCTGGGACGCGAATCTGCATACCGCAGCGAACGCAAAAGCGAACTCGATTACATAGAAGTAGCTTCGCCACAGGAGACAATTGCTGCGATTGAGAGGCTGCGGGGCGATCGTAATTTACGCCTCGCAATGATCGAAAATGGTAGAATCAGAGCGCAGGAAACGCGAAATGCCCAAATTATTTGGCAGTGGCGCAATTTTTTAACAAACGTAGCTGTTCCTGCTTATTATCGTTGGTGTACGGCATCAATTTGGCAGCAGAAAATATTTTTGAGCCGCCGCTATCTAATTCTGAAAGCAAACCGCCTACAAAGCCACATCAATCAATTTATATCTGGGAAATAGCCGTGAAGATTTGCTATTTTATCCAAACTCATCAAAATCCCCAACAAATTTATCGCCTGATTCGTACCATAAAAAAATCCAGTCCTAATTCGCAAATTCTCATCAATCACAACTTTCACAGGTGCGATTTAGACTTGACTCCGCTGCAAGATTTTTCAGACATTCATTTATTGGAAAATCAAGAATATTTAATTCGCGGTGATTTTTCTTGTCAAGTTCAACCCTATTTAAATGCTGTCAACTGGTTATTTGCAAATAACTCGGATTTTGATTGGCTGATCAATTTGACAGGCCAAGATTATCCGACTCAACCGCTGTCAAAAACCGAGGATTTTCTCGCGAAAACTGACTCGGACGGTTTTATTCGCTATTGGGATGTTTTGGCTGAGGGAATACCTTGGGACAAACAGAAGGGATTTAAGCGGTATTATTGCCGTTACTGGCGAATTCCCGGGCGCTGGAGTTACAGTTTTTTGAAAGACTTTCAGCAATTGCGGGCGGTAAAAACATTGACTCCGCTGCAATTTTACCTGACTTATGGCCCGCTGGTAGGGATACCGCGCCGATCGCCCTTATTTAGCGATCGATTTATTTGCTACGGCGGTTGGGCGTGGTATACTCTTTCTAGAAAGTGCGTTGCATATATCAAAGATTTTGTAAATAATCGCCCAGATTTTGTGGATTACTACCAAAAAACAGTAGTTCCCGAAGAGTCTTTCGTGCAGACTATCTTGGTCAACAATCAAAAATTAAATCTGGTGAATGACGACAAACGTTATATTGATTATACCAATGCAGTCGCAGGTTCGCCCAGAATGCTGACCGTGCAAGATTATGCGACAATTACTAACGGCAATTTTCACTTTGCGCGCAAATTTGACAT
>JBDTEI010000295.1:0-2980 GCA_039922675.1 Microcoleus sp. | reverse complement strand
GTTAAGGGAGATTATGTCAGATTTTGCGATCGGGTAAACTGGCAAACCTACAACTCTGCTACTGCTTTAGGGCAGATTAAATTTAGTCAGCAAGCACCTCCAGGACACCTGCCATATCGCAGTTGGGTTGGTGGCGTTCAGTGGCTGCGGCACCTGGATGCCCTGTCAGCAAAATTAACCGAGTGCGACAATAATGCTGCTGCTAAATTGTGATTTTGTCTACCGAACAAGTAAGTAAAATTTCCTATTTAAACTCTATCGGAAAGCAGATAAATCTCTCGTGTGAGATGTATCCAGCGACCGAGGTTCGAGGATCTCGGTTGTCGCACAATGGATGCTGAAGGTGAACACAGTTAAAGCCTGCAATTTGACGGCTTTAACAACCGAACTAAAGAGAGGTATCTAGCCGTGTTTTTTCATAAAAAGCAACTAATGTCTGCGGTAAAAGTAGACGAAGCACATCCCCGTTTTGCCCAATTGCTCCTAGAACAGTTTGGCGGAGCAACCGGAGAACTGACAGCAGCTTTGCAATACTGGGTGCAGTCCTTTCACTGTGAAGATCCAGGGATTAAGGATATGCTACAAGATATTGCGATCGAAGAATTCAGCCACTTAGAAATGGTGGGCAAACTCATCGAAATGCACACCAAAAATGTTGACCAAACAGATGCTTACAAAAGCACATTGTTTGCAGTGCGAGGCGTCGGCCCGCACTTGTTAGACAGCCAAGGTCAAGCTTGGACAGGTGCTTATGTCAACGAAGGTGGCGATGTCGTCCGGGATTTGCGCGCTAATATCGGTGCCGAAGCAGGCGCTCGCCAAACCTACGAAGAATTGATTAAACTAGCGCCGGATGCGGGAACGAAAGAGACGCTGCACTTCCTGCTGACTCGCGAAATTTCTCACACTCAAATGTTCATGAAAGCTCTGGAATCGCAGGGGAAACTCACCGATCCCCTGTTCGGCAATATTCCGCCAGATTCCACCGTGGATCTATACTTTAACTTGTCTACAAATGGCAAGGACGAACGCGGCCCTTGGAACTCTGAACCTACTTTCGACTACATCGCCGATCCCGCTCCCAAAGGTTAATTTGATAGTTGTGTAGTTGTGTAGGGTGCGTGACTTGAGAGATGCCGGCGAAATGCTGAGCAACTTTCAAGTCACGCACCCTCCGGTGTTATAATTATTTGAAATCCCGATCGAACATTAACATCAAATCCATATTGAAATTGCGATCGACCTATTTATTAGTTTCTCACGGCAGCCGTGACCCCAGACCCCAAATCGGTTTGGAAAACCTAAGTCAACTGCTGTCTCAAAAATTGCCTGACTCGTTCCCCGCAGTAGCCACCGCCACCTTAGAACTCGGCCCCGCGCCACTCCACGAACAAATTTGCAGTTTTGGCCAACATACCCTTTCCCTCGGGCTGACAGAATTGCAAATCCTGCCCGTATTTTTATTACCAGGAGTTCACGTCGCCGAAGACATACCCGCAGAGGTAGAAATTGCGCAAAAAACTTTTGGTTCTCAACTAAAAATTGAAGTACGTCCGCACTTAGGGACTCAAGCAGCAGGCTTAACAAACTTGCTAAAAACTCAGATGCAAGACGTGGCTTTTCTCCCCAATTTACTATCCCCAAAATGGATTTTACTCTCTCACGGTAGCCGTCGGGCCGGAGGTAACTCGACAGTTGAGGAAATCGCCAGCCAACTCGGTGCACAGACAGCTTATTGGTCAGTAAAGCCGAGTTTGGCAGAACGAATCGACAGTTTAGTTCGTGGTGGACAGCAGCAAATAGGAATTGTGCCATACTTCTTATTTAATGGAGGAATTACAGATGCGATCGCCAAAAATGTCGCACAGTTAGAGCAGCAATTTCCCACGGCAGAGCTTAATCTCGCAAATCCTCTAGGCGCAAGTGAAGAATTAGCAGACTTAATTCGGGATTTAATTCAAAAATAAATGGCAAAGACACATAAGAGGTCAAGGAAGCAAGAAAAATGTCTTTAGGTAAAGTGTATTTAGTAGGTGCGGGGCCCGGAGATCCGGGTTTGATGACTTTGAAGGGAAAAGCTCTGTTAGAGTGCGCGGATGTGGTAATTTACGACGCTTTAGTCAGTCCTCAAATTTTGGCAGTCATCAACCCGCAAGCAGAACGAATTGATGCCGGAAAACGCAAAGGCCGTCACTCGTTAATGCAGGACGAAACTACTCAGTTAATGATCGAAAAAGCTCAAGATAATGCGATCGTAGTTCGTCTCAAAGGCGGCGATCCATTTATTTTCGGGCGCGGCGGCGAAGAAATGGAAGAGTTGGTAAAAGCTAGAGTTGCGGTGGAAGTCGTACCCGGTGTAACTTCCGGGATTGCGGCCGCTGCTTACGCGGGAATTCCTCTGACACATCGATCGTACAGTTCGTCAGTCACCTTTGTCACCGGCCACGAATCAGCGGGCAAATATCGGCCGGAGGTTAATTGGCAGGCGATCGCCCGCGGCTCCGAAACCATTGTAGTATACATGGGAATCCACAATTTGCCGTACATTATCGGCCAGTTGACAGCAGCCGAATTGAGTGCAGAAACGCCCATAGCATTAGTGCGCTGGGGAACGCGGCCGGAACAAGAAGAATTGATCGGCACTTTGAGTACAATTGTAGAGCAAGTTGAGGCGACTGGATTTGCAGCACCTGCGATCGCGGTAATCGGAAATGTCGTTAATTTGCACTCGATATTGTCGGGCTGTCGGCCATATCAGAGGGCGGTTGAAACCGCGTCTACACAAACAAAGTCCGCCGACGCGGACTTAAATCAGACGGCGGTTGAAACCGCGCCTACACAAACGATGTCCGCCTTCGCGGACTGAAGAAAATAATTCAATTTTAACCGTCTTTGTCTTCAACCCGCGGATGCGGGTTTTGTCTGTGTAGACGCGGTTTCAACCGCCGTCTCTCCTAATTAGACCTCTTGCAAAAATCTT
>JBDTEI010000294.1:0-9967 GCA_039922675.1 Microcoleus sp. | reverse complement strand
TCGGCGTTCCGGGTGTTAATCTCAAGTAGCGATTGGTGTCTCCCCGCAGTTGCAGAATCTCCATCTGGTCGTTCACCACCGCACCGACAGAAGCAGAGCGATTTAAAATTAATTGGTCTGTTTCGCGCTGCAAGTCAAAGCTGTTGGCAAAATTTGCATTCATTGGCCGCCGATTATCTAGTTGGGAGAGGGGAGAGAAACTCGTCGCAAAGGAAAGTCGGGGACGAGTTGCTGTTAACTTTTTGGTGAAAATTTTAGACGACCCGTCGGCTAAAGTAAAGAATTCCGAGGATTTGCCCGTACTTTCGGAAGTGCCGAGCATCAAGAAGCCTGTTGGGTTGAGACTGTAATGAAAAATCGCCAAAACTCGTTTTTGCAAAGGTTCTGCCAAGTAAATCAGCACATTGCGGCAGCTAATCAGATCGAGATTAGAAAAAGGCGGGTCGATGCCTAAGTTTTGTCGGGCGAATACGCACAGTTCGCGGACTGCTTTGCTGATGCGATATCCGCCTCTTTCTACGGGGACAAAGAAGCGCTGGCGCCGCTCTTCGGAAACGCCTAACATCTGGTTTTCTAAGTAGAAACCAGACCTCGCTTTGCCGATCGCCGCCTCGCTGATATCTGTAGCAAAAATCTGAATCGGCAGCGACAGATTTCGATCGCCCAAATACTCTAACAAGCAAATGGCGATCGAGTAAACCTCTTCACCAGTCGAACATCCCCCCACCCAAATCCGCACCGGAGCTTCTGCCGATTTATTTTGGGTAATTGTGGGGAAAACTTGCTCTTTTAAGCGTTGAAAAGCTTCTAAGTCGCGGAAAAAACTTGTGACGTGGATCAGAATTTCTTCATACAAAGCTGTGACTTCCGCCGGATGTTCGAGCAGATATTGGGCGTAATCTTCCAATCGTACCATCTTGTACAGCAGCATCCGCCGCTGCATTCGCCGGTTCAGGGTGGCCGGTTTGTAGTGGGTGAAGTCAACGCCTGCGGTCGATTTCAGCAGCGCAAAAATAGTCCCCAGGGCCGATCCGGGTGCGGGCAATTTTTCTGGGATTGTGACGGGAAGCGGCCCGACTAGAAAGGCATGGCGGCTGAGATTTTCTAGTTCCCGCGCAATTGCCTCTGGCGGCAGAATGAAGTCTACACTGCCTGTAGCGACGGCGGTAGTGGGCATACTGTCGAATTTTGCGCTTGCTTCGGATTGAGCAAAAGTCACGCCACCGGCTGCTTTGATGGCCATCAGCCCCAAGGCTCCGTCTCCATCGGCTCCCGATAAAACTACGGCGATGGCTTTGTTCCCCCGATCGACTGCTAAGGACTCGAAAAACGCATCTCCCGGCATATATTTGCCAAAAACCTTCTCCCGGGGCAGCAGTTTCAGCCTTCCTTCCAGCAGCAGCAGCTTGGTATTCGGGGGAATGATGTAGACATGGTTCGGTTCTGGGGCGATTCCCTCTTCCACCTCGCGCACGGGCATTTGGGTGGTTCTGCTGAGAATCTCGCCCAGCAGGCTTTTGCGATCGGGCGCTAGGTGCTGGATCAGCACAAATGCCATGCCGGTATCTGCGGGTAAGTGGCTCAGCAACAGGATGAATGCTTCCAACCCTCCCGCAGAGGCCGCAATTCCAACGACGGGAAACGGGGCGTCGGTTATGGCTTCCGGATCTATGTCGATCGCACTGGGGGCGATCGGTGTCAATGTATTTTCATTAAATAAGTTCATAAATATCCTTTAAGTACCGCCGGCAGAGCAGCCAACCCTCATCAGCCTCCGAGTATCTAATGCAGGCTATTCTAATAGCACCTTAATTTGCCCATTTTACGCAACCACCTTAAGGATTAGTTAGTTGATCATAGTGATTGAAAAATTTAGGCATAAAGACTGAAGAAATCAGTTGTTTATACTCTGGTTGGCGCTTTAACGAGGTTTTTTGTTATAAAAATCAGGTTTTTACGTAATTGTTCAATTATATATCATTGTTCGCGATGTGTTGGGGCGATCGGCTACTGTTGTCTACTGCTATTGGTAGCGTTTATAATATTAAAAATCCGCAGATCTAATCTATTGTTTACGGCTGACAGAGAAATTATACTTTATCAAGCTGGCAAGCTAAAAAGTGAGAAGTTGAACGAGGCGATCGCTAAAATCGTTGAAATTATTCAGCAGTAATTCTCTATTGTCAAGCGTTCTGTCTGTTCAAAATGCTGTTTGACAACGTTGTGTTGTGCGATCGACTGCAAGATGCCAAAAAGAGCGCTCCACCCGTCGCCCGTGAAAAAGTTGTAAAGTGCGATCGACCTTTCGATGCTAAAAGTGCGATCGGCCGCCGCTTCGCCCGTCACCCGTGAAAAAGTCGTAAAGGGATCTCGATCGCCCTTCCCTGAGAAAAAGTTGTAAAGAGCGATCGACTATTGCAAGATGTCAAAAAGGGCGATCGACTGTCATTGTGCCCGCGAGCTCGGCTACAATAATCCTCATATCGTCGTTTAGACAAGCTTTATGCCAGAAGTTGCACGATTTTACGGAATCATCATCAAAATTTTCTTTGGGGATCACCCACCTCCTCATTTTCATGCAGTTTACGGTGAGTACAATGCTTTGATCGGGATTGAGTCTTTAGAGATTATCGAAGGAGATTTACCGAATCGGGCCGAAAAGCTGGTATTAGAATGGGCTGCATTGTATCAAAAAGAACTGCTGGATATGTGGAATAGCCAAGAATTTAGTAAACTTCCACCGTTAAAATAAATGTGATTTTTTTATGAAACCTGAGCGCATTGTTTCAGCTAAAGCTATTGATGATCAAACCTTGATGGTTAAGTTTACCAATCTTGAAATCAGGAAATACGACATTTCAAAATTATTAGACAATCCGATGTTTGCGGCCTTACGAAATCCTGGCTTTTTCAGAAATTTTAGAGTTGAACTTGGTGGTTATGGACTGGTTTGGAATGAGGACATCGATATCAGTGAGTATGAACTTTGGCAGAATGGAATCAGTTTGACGGATGAGGAAATTGAGCGATACATTAAATCTATACATCATGTTGCTCAGTGAGAAACAATGCCTGATGCTGCTGGGCGATCGACCTTTCGATGTCAAAAAGAGCGATCGGCCTTTCCGACAAAAACCGTCCCTACAATCAAAAGCGATCGCCCTTCTCTACAATTCATGCGCGTTTGGTCTCTAGTACACACGAAACGCGATCGCCGTTCCCTACTCTTGTCAAGGTAGTCTAATTTGCCTGCATTACAGGTAAATTAAATTCAGGAGTGAATCATAATTAGATTTACAATGATTAAGCAGCTATGAGGAATAGACTTCTTACAAAAATCCGAAAATACCCTGAAACCATCTGCGTCAATCGGTGTTGCATCTGCCCGATATCTGCGGTTGCTCTATGACTCTAAGATTTTTGCAAGAGGTCTAATGTGCAAATATGGCAAAATTTCAAAATGAACTTGCGGAAATCATTTGGAACTTAAAACGTCAGTTACTAGATATTATTGATGCAGCAACAACAGCAGAATTGACATTGTTTGAACTATTTGGAGAAACCAGTGACACGCTCCCATTTTTAGATGAACTCAAAAGCGTGGCTGAACGTGCTGCACCTTGGTTTTCGCGGTTGTCTAATTTTCAGTTACGCATAGCTGAGTCTCAACCCGTGATTCCGGCTGATATGCTAAACTTAGTAAACCAATCTATTGAACGCATCCAAAGGGAAATTCCGGCAATGGAACGGAGTATTCAAGAAGTGAAAACGGAGTGGAACTTGCCATGACTAGCCAACGCCACATTCCCGATCCAGAAACAGCTAAGAGATTATTGGCTAATTTGCGCCACAGTCGTTTAGCGATGGAAGCAGCTACGCTGGAATTAGAAGATATCACGATGCAGTTAGAAAATAATAACAGGCAAAAGCGTTTGGTACGCTTGAGACAGGCGATTAAGGATGCTGAAGCAGAGTCAAGTTTTTTGCCGTCAACTAGATAATAGATTGTGGGGAAAGTGCGATCGACCTTTGGATGTCAATAAGTGCGATCGCTCGCCGCTTCGCCCGTCACCCGTGAAAAAGTCGTAAAGGGATCTCGATCGCCCTTCCCTGAGAAAAAGTTGTAAAGGGCGATCGACTATTGCAAGATGTCAAAAAGGGCGATCGCGCTTTTGGCGTTGAATCAGTGAGTTAGTCGTGAAGCGAAGCTATCCCTCTTCGTGAATCGCCTTTACTCAATCGTAGCCGAGTGCCGTCTTCATCCCTGACAAAAAGACCGATCGCTCCTAATCTCAAGGATGCTATCATAGATGAACAGTTACTATGTCTTTATGGGTAAATGACATGAACGCTAAAGAATTGCTCCTTAAAGAAGTGGATAATATTCCAGAATTTATATTAGAAGAAGTTTGGGATTTTCTGCAATTTCTAAAAGTAAAATATGATAAAAATAAGTTAGAATCAAGCCTGCTCAGTGAATCTGCTTTGCAAAAAGACTGGTTAAAATCAGAGGAGGATGAAGCATGGCAGAATTTGTAAAAGGGGATGTGGTAGTTGTTCCGTTCCCATTTTCGGATTTAACACAAGCGAAGCGCCGACCGGCTTTAATTATAGCAACTTTGGCCGGAGACGATCTAATTCTTTGTCAGATTACTAGCCAGAGAATAGCCGATCGCTATGCTATTACTCTTGAAAGTAGTGATTTTAGTGAGGGCGGACTTAACCAAACGAGCAACATTAGACCTAATCGCTTGTTTACGGCTGACCGATAAATTATACTTTATAAAGCTGGTAAGCTAAAAAGTGAGAAGTTGAACGAGGCGATCGCTAAAATCGTTGACATTATTCAGCAGTAATTCTCTATTGTCAAGCGTTCTGTCTGTTCAAAATGCTGTTTGACTACGTTGTGCGATCGACTATTGCAAGATGCCAAAAAGAGCGATCCCCTCCGCTTCGCTCCGCCCGCCGCCCGTGAAAAAGTCGTAAAGGGATATCGACCCGCCAGATGCTAAAAAGCGATCGCCTCTTTTGAGTCATTAGACTTCTTGCATTCATTCGCTTTTCTATCTTGAAATTCATCTGCTTTATATCTGCGGTTGACCGATCAATCAAAGATTTATACAATCTTGTGTATTGCAATATATTTGTGAGTTATACAGCCATATACTTGAGTTGAAAAAGTAATTGCTCCCTCTTTCCCTCAGTTAATTAAGAATAGCCATAGTCTCGGTGATTGATTCGATCTTGCACAACAAACAATGACAATAGCGCTAACCCAAGCGTATTGAATCATAAATGTATGAAAAAAACCCGCCAGCGCGGGTTTTAATCTGTCGAAATTTGCCTCAAAATTGGCTTAGAGCGATCGATAAACGCGATAATTAATCTCAGGGAAGATATTGTCAATCTCCTGAACCTTCTCCAACCAACCGGAATCGACTTTGCCTTCTTTGACTTCATCGTACAGCTTGTGAAAGCGCATTAAGTGCGATCGCGTCCGCCGCACCGCATAGGGCACCATCGTCCCTGTACGCATGATAAACGCCCAGTCAGATGATTGAGCTAACAACACTTCCCGCGCGGCCTGATTCAAAGCCCGCAACTGCAACTCATCCTCTGCTTCCATGTTTCCCAACTCAATCATCCGTTCCGCAGCCTTGTGCAAATGCGGATAAATCCAAGCATTGGTCTCGTTCAGCCAATACTCGTGGAAACCCCGGAAACCCCAGCTAGACTGGGAAGGACGGCACACTTGCTGAGTTGGATTTCCCCGCAAATAATCGGCTAAGTGTGTCATTTCGTAGGTATTTTGGTCGTACCAACTCTTGCGGAACAGGTAATCTAAGAACCAAGGGCCTTCATACCACCAATGACCGAAAAGTTCCGCGTCGTAGGGCGAAACAATGATCGGCGGACGCTGCATAATCCCGTTGAGGTGTTCGACTTGCCGTTCGCGGTTGAAGGCAAAGTTGCTGGCGTGTTCGGCGGCTTTTTCCCGCGCCCAGTAAGGATCGTATAACTGTTTGTCGCCTAAACCTAGTCCGCGACCGGTGATTTTGTGATACTTAATTCCCGTATTTTTGCGCTGGCCGTTGGGCATGATGTAGGGTTTGATGTAGTCGTAGTCGGCTTCCCAACCCAAATCTTTGTAGAATTCGCGGTATTCGGCGGCGCCCGGATAGCCGACTTCGGATGACCAAACTTGTTGCGATGATTCGTGATCCCGACCAAATGCTGCGACTCCGCATTCGGTGAAAATTGGGGCGTAGCTACCGTAGCGGGGACGCGGGCGGGCGTAGAGGATGCCGTGACCGTCTGTGAGGAAGTAACGGAGGCCTGCGTCGGCCAACATCCGTTCTAAGCCTTCGTAGTAGGCGCATTCGGGCAGCCAAATGCCTTTTGGTCGGCGGCCGAAGTTTTGTTCGTAGCTTTCGCAGGCTACTTGTATTTGCGCCCAAACTGCCTCGGGGTACATTTTCATCAGCGGTAGGTAGCCGTGGGTGGCCCCGCAGGTCATGATTTCGAGGTTGTTGCTATCTTGGAATTTTTTGAAGGCTTTGACTAAATCTCGATCGCACTTTTCCCAATAATTGCGGACTTGAGAGAAGTGGGCGGCGTAATGTTCGGCTAAATAGCGGAGATGACCGTTGCCAGTGTTGTGTTCGATTTCGAGATCCGCTAGTTCTTCGAGTTTTGCCAAGTGGTCGTCGAAACGGTCTTGCAGCAAGGGGTCGCGCAGCATTGACACCAATGGCGGTGTCATGCTCATGGTAATCTTAAAGTCTATGCCGTCGCGTTTGAGCCCTTCAAAGACTTGCAGCAAGGGAATATAGGTTTCTGCGATCGCCTCAAACAGCCATTCTTCTTCTAAAACGTAGTCGCTTTCGGGGTGGCGGACAAAAGGCAGGTGGGCGTGGAGAACGAGGGCGAGGTAGCCAATAGCCATAATGATTTGGATGTCGTAGTTATTAACTGACGCTAGAGTTAGGGACAGCTTTAAAATATTTTAAGATTTTATGCTGAAAGGGGGCTCACACAGTGCCATGTTTTTTTTCAATAGCCTTTTTCTCACAAACTAAATGTCACCAAATTCTGATTTTGTGCTTGCTGTCCGATCAGGATTGCTGCTGTTTGAGAGTCTACTGGCTTTGAGAAAAAGAATCCCTGGGCGAATTCACATTTTAATCCTTTGAGTATAGATAGTTGCGAGGCTTCTTCGACTCCTTCTGCTACTACATCCATCCCTAAATTGTGCGATAAAGTAACGATCGATCGCACAATTTCTGTGGGATCAATACTTCCTTTGCTGAGATCGAACTCGCCTCCCATCCTGCTCACAAAAGAGCGGTCTATTTTTAAGGTATTGGTGGGGAAGCGGTGCAGGTAGGACAGGGATGAATAGCCGGTGCCGAAGTCGTCGATGCACAGGTGTATGTTTCTGGTTCTTAGTTCCACCAGCATTGCTGTTACTGATTCGGAATTTTCTATGAGTACGCTTTCGGTAATTTCTAGTTTTAAACTGCTGCCGTGGAGGTGACTTTCTTCGAGAACTTGATCGATGTATTCGATTAAATATGGCTGAGAAAACTGTTTGACTGAAAGGTTGACGCTGACGCTTAAGGGCGGGTTGTTTTGAAATAGCTGCTGCCACTGGCGGATTTGCTGGCAAGCTGTGCGCAGTACCCAGCGGCCCAGCGGTACGATCAATCCGGTTTCTTCGGCGATGGGAATAAATTCGTTGGGCGAAACTAACCCACGTTCTGGATGCTGCCAGCGCACTAGGGCCTCAAAACCAATAATTGTGTTATTGGCGATCGACACGATCGGCTGGTAGTGAAGGATAAACTGGGACGCTGCGGATAAGGGAGGTAAACTTGATTGGGGAGATTGGGGGGATTGGAGAGAGTCTTCTTCTCTGGCGGGGTCTCTAATTGATTCGATCGCCCGCCGCAGGTCATTTTCTAGCTGCAACAGCTTCAAAGCATGGGCGTGCATGGAACTGTTAAAAACTTCGTGTCGGGCTCTGCCGAGTTCTTTGGCGCGGTACATTGCGGTGTCGGCGTCGCGCAGCAGGCTTGTCGGTTCCAGGTATTCGTCAGAACTCAATGCAATGCCGATGCTGGCGGTGATAAAGACTTCGTGTCCGTCTAGCAGGATGGGGGAGGTGATTGTCTTTTGCAGGCGATTGACTATGCTGCTAGCTTCATTTACGCCGTCGATGTCTTCAAGCAAAAGCACGAACTCGTCTCCTCCGAGGCGGGCCACTGTATCTCCAGCGCTCAGACAAGTTTCCAGACGCCGCGCGATCGCAACTAGCAGTTGATCGCCGATCGCATGGCCGAGGGAATCGTTGACTACTTTAAATCGATCTAAATCGAGAAACAGCACGGCAAACAAGTAGTCTTTGCGCCGTTTTGCCAGCCTCAGAGCGTGTTCTAGCCGATCGGTAAAAAGCGATCGGTTGGGCAATCCGGTGAGGGCGTCGTGAAAAGCATCGTGCAGCAGTTGTTCCTCGGCGAGTTTGCGCTGAGTGATGTCGTGGCAGTTGATCACGATTCCCTGGACTGCGGGATCGTGCAGCAAGTTGGTAGCTACAGCTTCTACATAACACCAAGAACCGTTGCGGTGGCGGACTCGGTACTCCAGTGGGGACTGGCTTCTTTTGGGGTTTTCAATGGCTTTGTGGAGGGTTTGGGCGATCGCAGCGCAGTCGTCGGGGTGAACAGTCCCTAGGGCACTGCGCCCGATCGCCTTGTGGGGCCCGTAGCCTAAAATTCGCTTGACGGAAGGGCTGATGTAGCGGAAGATTCCCTCGGCATCGAGAATAATCGTGATGTCTGTGGCGTTTTCAATCAGCGAGCGAAATCGCTGTTCACTTTGTCTGAGGGCTGATTCGGCTTGTTTGCGATCGCTGATGTCGAGGGCTACTCCGTCTATGATGATATCGCCGTTTTCGTTTTTGGAAAATTTGGCGCTGTCTTGCACCCACTTGACTTCGCCAGATCTCAGAACGATCCGGTACTGGCGATCGCAGGGCAAAAGAGTCACTCTCGATGCTGCTACGCTGCTGTCAAAGGAGTTTCTGTCGTCGGGATGAATAATTTCGGTCAAGAGTTCTGGATGCGCCTTTACTTCTTCTGGCCCGAACCCAGTAACTTCGTGCACGCCCGGACTGACGTAGGGCATGGACATTGTGCCGTCTGTATGGATCACAGCGCGGTAGACTGAGCCGGGAATGTTGGCTGCCATTGTGGCTAGTCGCTGCTGGATGCCGCGAACTTCTGCTTCGGCGCGCTTGCGTTCTGCGAGTTCGGTTTGGGCTTGTTGGTAGAGTTCGGCTTGGTGGATCGCGATCGCACATTGATCGGCTATGGCTTTGACTAGCGACAGTTCTTCGGCGCTCCAAGAGCGCGCGCGATCGCACTGATAGAGGCCAATTCCTCCCAAAAATGACTGCTGGTAGAGCAACGGTGCGATCGCGACCGCGCGAAACCCTACAAACTCTGCTGATGCTTGCAAGGACGGGCACAGGCTCGATAACTCGTCGAGGGCCACGGTTTCCCCGGCCGCGAGCCTGGAGCAGTAGTGCTCGGCCAATGCGCAATTTAGCCCGACGAACCGTTCTCTGCTGGCTGCTTTGCTGATGTAGCGAACTCTGATCCCGCCTTCGGCATCTGGCTGCAATATGGTGCAGGCGCTGATTTCGAGTGCTTCGTGCAGTTGATCTGCGGTGGTTTGCAGCACTTCGTCCAGTACCAGGGTTTCCCGCATGGCTTGGACGATGCGGTTGACGATCGCTTCTCGCTGAGCTTGCCGCTGAATTTGGGTGATCGCTTCTTGCTGCTGGCGGCGCATTTTGTATTCTTGGAGCGATCGTTCTAATACTGTTGGCAACCTAAACAGCCGCCCTTTTAATACAAAATCATTCATTCCGGCTTTAATGCACTCAACTGCCGCTTCTTCTCCC
>JBDTEI010000293.1:0-3854 GCA_039922675.1 Microcoleus sp. | reverse complement strand
TATTTCCGGGAATTATATGTTAAAATAACTCTTAGGTGGAGTGATATTTTAAAATCCCTAGATCAACTATTTGAAGAAGACAAAGACGATCCATCTAAAGAAGATATCCTTAACAGTCTCCTGATTGCGCTTCAGGAAGTAGAAGATGGCAAAGTTCACCCGATCGCAGAACTTTGGGATGGTATTGATGTCTGAACCACCAAGCATCCAGGTTCTGTTTGCGGATGAATTGGGGGATTATAATATACTCTTAAAAGTACGAATTTAACAACATTTTAGTTGGGAAGGTAGTCAATACCAGTCTGCGATAGCGAGTTCCGAAACTCTAGAAAATTCCTTGACATTGTGGGTAACGAGAGTCGCTTGGAGAGCTACGGCTGTCCCTGCAATCAAAACATCGATCGGGCCGATGGGAGTACCTTGTTCCTCCAACTGTGCGCGAATTGTAGCAGCCGCAACAGCAGCATCGCGATCGAAAGCAATAACGTTAACTCGGCTCAAAAGTTGCTGAAGTTGTTGAGTGCGTTTGGCCGGCGAATTGGATTTAGCAATGCCGACTTGCAACTCAAAAATAACGATCGCAGAAACGACTATTTCCTGGGGTAAAACATTAGCAATGTTTTGAGCAACTTGTCCTTAACCTTTGAAATAGTAGATCAAGGTGTTTGTATCCAAAACGTACATTTATAGACTCTCCCGCAAAACATCTTGTCCAGATTCAGCACGAATATCTTCGAGAGATGGAAAATCTTTTACCCAAGTTCCAGCAAGGGAAAAAACAAGTTCAGTCCAAGGAATCGGAGAGTCTACAGTGTCTGTTTGCTGGTTCGCGCTCAAATGCTTAGCACAGACGAATTCAGCGAAAGTGAGAATTTCGCTAGCTTGGTCTTTGGGAAGGGTTTTGGCGATCGCATAAATCTGTTCAGCGATGGTCATAATCTGGTTATAGGTAAGGTGCAGATTCAATTATACAAAACTAATTTGCTTCCTGCTCAGTGTTAGTCGCTGTGGACTTTTCCCAATAGAAACTTAACTCAGCACCTGCGGTAATCCCACCTCTTTCGGATTCACAAACCTGCTATTAAAACTAACAGCCTTATCCTCAAAAGTCCTCGCTTGGGCCACCGCTTGCCGCAAATGAGCACGATCCATATCGTCGTCAATTCCCGCAACCAAATATACAATTAACTTAGTAGCCAAATCCCTTCCAGAAACTAACATTCGCTTTTTGTTCGGATCGTACAAAATCCCGTACCACGCAGACTCAGGATTCTCCATGTAGCTAAATCCTTCATCCACATCATACCTGCGGAGTTTGTCAAAAATAGATGTCAGCGAAAGCTTCTTTCTAAATACTAGAATTCCCAAAGCATTAGCTAAGGCAATTTGACCGACTGGACGGAACAAAATATTGCCTTCGCCACCCGGCTTTTCAAAACTAAATCGGCGTAATTTAGCCGTTGTTTCGCCACTTAGAATTCTTTGATAGCTGGGTAAAGTTGCTAAATGATCGAACAATTTATTAAACTCTTCAATTCCCTCTTTTAATTCATCATCTTCGGGCCGCATGGGAATTAAACCTTTTTTTTCCGGCTTCCAATGGGGGAATTTATGTTCTAAATACCGTTCCGCCATATCTTGAACCGCTTGTAAAGTCGTCAACACCATTGATTGGGCGGCGACTGTGGCGCTATCCCAATTAACGCGGGGATTTCTGTCTTCTTGCTCTTTTAATAAAGGATGGGTAACGGCAATTTTGCGGGCGCAAATCGCAAATCCGTTGTCTTCGTTTAACAATGCTAGCTGTCCCTGACTAAGCGTCACCGCCATGAGGTTAACGTGCACAAAGATCGATCGCACGCGCCGTTGTGCTTGCTGTCGGGTTTCCCCAGCCACAGCCGCCGGGATAAACTCAATCCCGATTTTTTCGTGAGCTAATTTGTGTACTTCGTCGGGGTCAATTTGATACTCTTGGGCTAAATCTTCGAGAGTAATTGCAGCGCCGACAGGTTTTTTATTTTTGTTGTATCTTTGCAGGATTCCGGTTTTAATTAAACTCATTAAACCTTGAATTCCCATCAGCCGGTGCTGGCCGTCTAAGGCAAAAACCGAAATATTTTTAGATATATTTAATAGCCCTAAATTCTCGTTTTTATCAAAGGATGTGAATTCAGCGGCTGATTTGGTTGCTACGCCGTTTTTATCCCATTCTTCTGCTAGAGGGTTGTCTACCCAGGGGGGACTGACGACTACTAAAACTGCGGGGAATTTGTGGGATTTTCTGGCTGCTAAATATTGAGTTAGTGGGGCTTGGCGCGACCAATCTAAGGGGCGCTGGATAATTTCTTCAATGGTTTCGTCATCGCGGACGATGTTGTTAGTTTTGAGGTCGAATTTTTGCCGGAAAAGCGGCATTTGTGAGGCGAAACGGACGCGGGAATCTAACCATTCTAGGGTGACTGAACCGATGTAGGCTTCGGTGTTTCCCATGTGGGTTTTTTGTACGAAAATGCGATCGTCCTTTCCTAAATAATTATCTAATAACATCGCGATTTCCTGTCTTTCGCGATTTTCTTTTTCCAAAAATGAGTTAGCGAGGTCAGCCGCTGGGTTGGTATTCATTCGCAGTTTTTATATAAGTACGCTATTTTTTTAAAAATATCATGGGTTAAATTTCGTGTCAACCCTTGTTTTTTAAAAAAGTTTGTGAAATACTTAATTTATCTTGCTACAACCCGGATACATACCATAAGTCAGGCAAAAAGTCAATAAATGTTAATTCCCATTCCCGATGCCCAATTCCCGATGCCCAATTCCCGATGCCCAATTCCCAATTCCCAATTCTAAAATATGTCTACTCCTTCCTTTGAATACATTTTGCCGGTCATCCGGGGAATTCAAGCGGGCCGCGAATATTACGTGTCGATGTGTCCGGTGCGTTTTTTGCCGAAGTTGTTTCCTTTAGATGCTGAAGAATTGCCGCCGTTTTTGCGTGCGAAACGGGCGCTTAACTGGGCTAGGATTCCCGAAATTGCTGATTATTTGGTCAAGAATTCTGGGAATTATACTTGTGGGGCGATCGCCGCTTCGATTGATGCGGATATTACTTTTGAAGCGGTGGGAAATGAGGCGGAGGAACGCAAAATCGGTCGCTTGCGAGTGCCGATGGATGCTAAATTTACTATTAATGACGGACAGCATCGCAGGGCGGCTTTTGAGATGGCTTTGCAGGAAAATCCGCAGTTGGGATACGAGACGGTGGCGCTGATTTTGTTTCTGGATATTGGGTTGGAAAATTCGCAGCAAAAGTTTTCCGATTTGAACAATTTTCAAGTTCCTTTGGAGTCGTCGCTAAGGGTACTTTTCAATCACCGGGGCGATCGCGCTTTGGTTGTAAAATCGGTTGTTAAGCAGGTTGATGTGTTCCGGTGTTTGACGGAGATGGAGAAGGGGAGTCTGAACGGGCGATCGCCCAAATTGTTTGCGCTAAGTGCGATCGATCGTGCTATTATGGCTTTGCTGTCCAACATTCACAGCAGCAAACAAACAAAACCCTCTCATTCTGGCACTACAAAACAGGAAAAAGAGGAAGAACTTGCTCAACAAATACAGCAGGCGGTTAATTATTGGAATGCGGTTAGCAGTTTTATGCCCGATTGGCAATTAGTTCTGCAAAAGCAAGTGGCGGCGGGGGAAATGCGCCGGAATTGCGTGCACTGTCACAGTGTTGTGCTGGAGAGTTTGGGGGAAGTTGGGGCCGCTTTGTTGTCGGTTTTTCCCGATCGTTGGGAGGAACGTTTGAGTCTTTTTCGCCAGGTTGATTGGTCGATTTCTAATCCTGATTGGGAGGGAGG
>JBDTEI010000292.1:0-3706 GCA_039922675.1 Microcoleus sp. | reverse complement strand
GCTGAAAAATATGTTTTTTAATTGGAATTGGGAATTGGTAATTGCCAAGCCAATTGGTAATGGGGAATTGGTATAAAAACAAGAAAGAGGCAAAGCGGATTATCTTATTTTCCCCCTCTTTCTTTTGCCTTCTGACTGATGACTAATGAGTGATGACTTCTTCCCTCAACTCCCCTTCAAACGCTGCAACAGCCATTGAAATCTCGATTGAGCCAAATCAGGATTTTCGACATTTGGCGCGATCGCGCGTTCGTCGTCGGGGTCTTGATATATTAAATAATCAGTATCTTCGCCGAAGCGTTTGACTGTACCCCTAAGTCTCGACGACAGAAATTTGGTAATCGCCCGATAAAACCGCAGGGAAAAAAGCACGTCTTGCTCCAGTTTTTCAGTTAGCAGCCGCCTAGGAATTGACAGGATGAGGCACTCATCAATTGCCGTGACGCTAGCAGAAGGAAGCCTCCCATCTACAAAAGACATTTCGCCCAACACTTCCCCGCAGATGATTTTTCCAATTTCTTTGTCGCCCAAAGATGATACAGAAACGCTTAAAGTTCCATCCAGAACTATGTACATGGCGTCTAAGGGTTTACCTTCGGTGATGAGGGTGGTGCCGGGGGGTACTTGGGTGCGCGTGCCGTTGGCGAGCATCCAATCGATGTCGCGATCGCTCAATTCGCCTAATATGACTAGAACTTTGCTCATAAAGTCAGGTTGAGAAGAGATACTGGTTATTTTTTACTTCTTTAGTTGCGTGCTGTTAGATAGTCAGACCATGAGCGAAAGCGAAGGCTAAACTTTACTAATAGAAGACTAAATTTTACACGATTCTAATAATATTCGATAATTTGGACACATCGAGCTACAACTCATTCTCAGCTCAGTGCTATTCTATATTACTCAGGGAATGTGCAGCAGCCGATCGCGCACTCCATTCAACTGCCATTGCTTGGGACACCCCATTGGGAAAACCGTTGTCAAAGCTTGCTGTATCTTGGTTTAGAGCCTGTGCGCCGTCAAAAGCCTGGTTTTTGTTCGGGGCGTTGCTGCCAGTGCAGCGCCCCCAAGTATACAATTTTAGAATGCCCTTCACTGCGCGCGATCGACCCCTGAATACTATTTGAGATTTTAGATTTGAGATTGAAGAAATGGAATGACTTTTGAAGCTCATGGTTTCGAGGTTGTCTACAGTTGCATTTTTTTGTTAAACGTGGTATAAGCATCTCACTGAAATCTGCCCTAGGATAGATTTTTAGCCGATCGAACTGTAAATTAAAATTAGTCGATCGACTGGCCGTCGGTTCTTAAATATAATCAGCATAGAGAGTTGACTACTCAAGGGTTAAGTGCCAATCTAGGAACAACACAACTCCTATTTGTGTCATTTTTCAGTAAAGCTCTTGACTAGAGCCCTCAAACACTTACACTTTTAACACACAGTTCATTGAGGAGTGTCTTATGAATAGTCTATTTTCCAAGTCTACTTTTGCGTTAATAAATCTTGTAGCTTTAGCTGTTTGTTGCAGTACCATGTCAGCAAAAGCTGAAACTGGCAACTTGCCCGATATCGCTACAACAGCAAGTGCGGCCGCTCAAAATATTGACCAAATTTCTGAGCCTGCGGCAACTTCAGCAGTGAAACCCGATGCAGAAACAACAGCTAGCAATACAAAAATTGATTCTATCAGTTGGAGCGCACTAACAGTAGCGGCAGAGCCTGCAGCCTCCGCACCGGCAGCCAACTCGCAAGCATCTGTCGCAGCACCGGCAGAATCCACAGCAGCAACATCGGAAATTGCTGGGACAGCAACTGCGCCAAATACATCGGAAATTGCTGGGACAGCAACTGCGCCAAATACATCCATTGCTGGGACAGCAACTGCGCCAAATACATCGGAAAGTGCTGGGACAGCAACTGCGCCAAATACATCCATTGCTGCTGAGACCGAAAAATCGGAAGAAACAGCTAAAATTGCTGATAATCGTGTTGAAACTCAGCAAAATTCCCCGATTGCCCAAAAGAGCGATCGACCTACCTCAATTATTGGCGATCGACCTAATTCGGAACTGACAGCAGCAAAGGAAGAAAAACAAGTCAAAACAGCACAAGAAGTGTTAAGCAATCCTGTCAGCACTTCCGCCTCAGCCCTAACAAACCAACTGAAACTTGCTGAACAACCGGCAACAGCCTCAGAAAAACCTCAAATATTGGCTCAACCGGGCGGTAGCACCATCAGACCAGGCCGAACTACTCGTTCCGGGCCCAGCTACATCGGCATTGGCGGCAATATAGGTTTTGGCGGAGATTCAGCCTTAGGCGACACTTCATTTGCGATTATTAGCAAAATTGGTTTGACGAACAATTTCTCGGTGAGACCGAGTGTTTTGTTCCGCGATAACTTAACTGTTCTCGTCCCCGTTACCTACGATTTTGTATCTAAAGAGGCCGTGGAAGTCAGCGATGATTTTGTGATTACCGCTGCTCCTTATCTAGGTGCTGGCGTAGCACTTTCTACCGGTGATAACGGTCATTTTGGCTTCCTGATTTCGGGGGGTGTGGATGTGCCACTTTCGACCAATTTTACAGCCACAGCGGGACTGAATATTGGTTTTCTTAACGGAACTGACGTGGGATTGTTGCTCGGTGTGGGGTATACCTTCCCAAATCTTATCAGATAGTTTTGCTGTTTGAGCAAGCGCAGGACAACTAAATAAGCGCGGGGTTGGCTGTAGGAATACAGTCAACCTTTTTTTGATGATGGAAAATATCAAGCAATCGAGGACACGGCAATTTGGAGAACATGGTAATACCGTTTCCATACCATCGGAGGACACGGCGCTGTGTCGTGATTCTGGGGATGAGGTGAAAGATATAATCATAGTTAGCTCGCACTTTTTCACCAATCACCCCAAAAAAACCGTGACCAAAACAGAAATCTTAGCCGCACTCAAAACTCTGACAACAGAAGAACGCCTAGAAATCATCGAAACAGCTTCCCGGATGATGCGCGAAGAAATCGAAGCAAAAGCCCAGCGCAAAGCCGAGAAAAAGCGACAACTCAGAGCCGCCGCAGAAGCCGCAGTCCCCTTGTACCAACCAGGAGGGCCGCTGCACGATTTGTGGTCGCCTGACAGCGAACCCTATTTCGATTCAGAGGAAGAATACCTGAGCGCAGGGGTAAAAACCAATGCGTAAAGGCGAAGTGTGGCTCGTCAGACTCGATCGAACAGTGGGAGCAGAAATCGGTAAAACTCGACCTGTTGTGATTGTCAGCGACGATGAAGTGGGAATTTTATTGCTCAAAGTAATTGTTCCCATTACAGCATGGAACGATCTTTTTTCCCCACTGGAGTGGATGGTGCAGCTCGCACCGACATCAGAAAATGGCTTGAGTAAAGTCTCAGCCGCCGATTGTTTTCAAGTCCGTTCGGTTTCCCAACAAAGATTTGTCCGACAACTCGGAACCCTTTCGGAGACAATTATGGAAGAAATTGCAGAATCACTGATAATTGTTTTGGATCTGGATTGAATAACTAGGCAACAGCACACAAATAGTGTTATTTATAGATAGATTGTATGGCGCGATGGCCTAAATGATTCCTATACAACTTACACTCAAAAATTTTCTCAGCTATCGCGAAGCTGCTTTAGACTTTCGCGGCCTGCACACCGCTTGCATTTGCGGGCCTAACGGTGCTGGCAAAT
>JBDTEI010000291.1:0-4045 GCA_039922675.1 Microcoleus sp. | reverse complement strand
CAATCACATTCTGTCCTTGTAGTTGTGCTCCGCCATTGACTGTGACGCTACAAGTTTCTGGATCGACGCTCAATTTTGCTCCAAAGGCCCGCAGCATCCGCTCGCTATGATCCCGCGACAGAGCGGGCTCAGTGACTGTAGTTTCTCCATCAGCCATCAAACCGGCCAGCAAAATGCAGGATTTAACTTGAGCCGAGGCGATCGGCGAATGGTAGTGAATCCCTTTTAACTGCTGTCCGAGTATCGCTAAGGGAGCTAAAGAACTGCTTTTTCTACCCCAAATTTGCGCACCCATTTCTTGCAGCGGTTTAATGACGCGCGACATGGGGCGCGATCGCAAAGAACTGTCACCCGTTACCGCAAAAAAACGCCCCGGATGAGACGCTAAAATTCCCAACATCAACCGCATCGTCGTCCCAGAATTACCCGCATCCAAGACTTCCAAAGGCTCCTGTAACTCGCCAATTCCGACGCCCCTGACTGTCACCCGTTCCGCGTTGAGTTCTGAAACTGATGCTCCCAGGAGTGAGAAACATTTAGCAGTGCTCCGGGGGTCTTCTCCCAGCAGCAGTCCCTCAATTGTAGTTTCACCGCGGGCGATCGCACCCAACATCAAAGCGCGGTGAGAAATCGACTTATCACCCGGAACTCGAATCCGGCCTCGCAGCGACAAGCCAGAGGCTGGTTTTTGAATGCTTAAAGTTTGACTTTCGCCCTGAAGCGAAGTAGTTATAATGGCAGCTTGCATGAGATAGACTAGGATGGGACGGCGTTAGCTATCCTACCCTTTTCCCAGTCCTAAGTCATACCATTTTAGATTTTATATTTGAGATTTAAGAATTGGGAATAACAGACTGCATAAGGGTTTGGAGCAAGTGCATACAGTTCCGTTCTTTGGTAAAACTGGTATCAGGGACAGGGGAGAGCAGAGGCAACTGCACGGATTGTACCTTAAGTTCACAATTACTGTCCGTAGATCTGCTGAGATTTCATGTCCAGCTCTCAGTTATCGATGCGGATGATTGACTTTTGACTGAACAATTTTATATTTCCGACTGCGAGTTGTAGATTTTGCATTTTTTTAACCAAAAGCTCCGGAATGTGGAGCCGAGATCATCTAGAATCTAAAATCTCAAGTCTCAAATCTAAAATCTCAAACCGCCCGAACCACAATAACTCCTACACTGTTATTTATGCTGACGCATCACCGCAAGCCTGTAAGTTTATCGCTGGTATCCACAGATTTACCTTTGTGGTCAGTTGTTGAAACCGCTGGTACACTTTATCAAAAAGACCGTGATCGCTTTCACTTGTTGTTGCACGAACCAGCAATACTCGATCGCCAAGTTCCCGACGAATCCGACGAATATGGCGAGCAAGTTGCTATCTTACCAACAACCACAAAACCCCGGTTGCTGTGGCTAGAAGTTTCGCCCTATCGAGTCATTATGACCATGCAAGGAAACGGCAAATACAGTTACCGCCACTGCTGGGAACGCGGAATGTACGGTCTGAGCCGTTATTGGCTTCAGGGCGAATCACTGGCGACTCCCGAACAGTTGCGGCTCCGCAACTTCACCCGCAACTTGACGCTGACAGGAAAGCCGGAACCGGAACACTTGCGGTTAGAATATGAGTTGTGGTCGGAAAAAGTACAACTCGGTCGCTATATTTTGAATCTAGAAATTCATCATTAAAATTGGGAATTGGGAGTGGGTAATTGGTAATTGATCATTAGTCCTTAGTCATTAATCCTCAGTCATTCGTGATTAAGTAGGCAATCGCCAAAAACAATAACATCTTGCAGCTTCTTATCGATACTCTTGTTTTTTTGCGATGACCTACTTACCATCGCTCTTACAATAATTGATCAGTTTGTGAGTCAAAGCATCTTGATTTTCGGCTGCTTTATTTGCCTGCTGTCCGGCTCTGATAATATCTGCTTGAGCTTTTTGGATTTGCACTCGACCTTCTATACTTGTAGAAGCCTGATTTCCTGCCTCAAGGGCTTTGCCTATGTCGCCGAGTGCTTGACCCATTTCCCGGAAGGATTTAACTGATGGCCCTTGAATTTCTTTGAGGGTGGGATCTATTATTCGCAGATCCTCAAGTTGTTTGGATGTCTGCTTTAAGTCTTTAGCTAAGTTCTTGGTCGTTGCAGCATCGTTGCTTTCTTGCTTCATCTCAATGAGAGCGTTACCTTTGGTGACAATGTTAGTAAATTTAGTACACTGGACAGCTCGGCTATCGCTACAACTAACCGTCAGCGTACAGCAAGCAACAACTACGAGCAGGATGGCAATTTGTTTGCGAAAAAAGTACATGAATCCTCGGTTGCAAAAAAGTAGATTCTGGGATGGGGATTTTGTAGTAGAGTGTGTCAGCGATTAGCCGATCGACTGTCGAAAAACTTTCGCGGCCTTCAGACACGCTCTGCTAAGCTAAACTACGTACCTGTTTGGGAACTATGGTCAAAAACAGCAATAACCTACAGAAGGGCAGCATTTGGGGATATCTTACCCTGCTTTTGCCTATTTGCTTGACGGCGGTTGCCAGTTTCGAGTCGGGAACGATGTTTTGGGCGATCGCCACCACAGCGGGCATTGCTTGGGCTTACAAGCTCTACCACCAGCAGCAAAAACATAAACTCGCTCATTTAGACTCGGTTTTCTACAAGTTGATCAAGGAAAACCAAGGGCGAGTTACGGCTTTGGATTTGGCGATGAATGCAAAACTCCCCGGAGAAAAAGTTCAAGAGTATCTCGACGAACGGGCCAAGGAGTTTGCAGCGGATTTTGAAGTGACTGAACAAGGCGGAATTTTGTATTATTTTCAAATTGCTCCAACTGTCAATCAAAGCGAAACACCTAATGTCGCAATAGCTGTTCAAGAGCCTCCCACAAATCGGGAAAAAACACAAGATAAAAAACCAAATTTATTTCCCATTCCTCCAACCAAGACTGGTGAAAATCCCAAAATCTCTTTTACCCAGACGGAACTTTCCCGCAGGTTCAAAGTTCACGCAACTACGATCGGCAAATGGAAAGTTAAGCCAGAGTTTGCTCAGTGGAGCCGCGAAAAAGACCCGGAGGCGATCGCCTGGGAATATTCTACAGACAACAAGCGATTTTATCCCAAAGATTGATCGGAACAGTTGACAGTTGACAGTTGACAGTTGAGAGTTGGAAGAGGGAATAAGACATAAACAGCAAGCTTTTTAGCGATCCGTATTGTAGATTTAATTAGGTGGATTTAGTTGTGGGGAAAAATATACCAAGAAACCCGGTTTATACGACAATCTACGGTTGGCAACGAAAAATCTCGAAAGAAAGGGGGTTTCGGAGAATTGAGCGCGTCCTAGACTGATTGTGCTGCCAGTTGACCGATCGACCTCTTTGAGTTATTTTTAGTAAAATCGTGTTTTGTTGAGTTTGCCCGATCGACATCGGTAAATTCGATCGCCATATCTGCTTGTTTTTTTGCCCTATGTCCACACCAACCTTGCGAGTAATCGCCCGTCTCACCGCCAATCCCGACAAAGTAGCAGAACTTAAATCTCTGCTGTTGAGCATTATCGAGCCAACTCGCCAAGAACAAGGCTGCATCAAATACGAATTATTGCAAAATCAAGCCGATCCTACAGATTTCACCTTTGTTGAAGAGTGGGAAAGTTCAGCTTTGCTAGAACAACATCTCGCTTCAAATCACCTTCAAGCCGCCGTGCAGAAATTAGAAGGTTTGGCCATTGCACCTCCCGATATTCGTCGCTATGAATTGCTAGTTTAATCGGAAATTTTTATGACACGAGCAACAATAAAACAGTTATTCACTTACCCAATTAAAGGGCTGACACCGCAAGAAATGTCGGAGTTTGCTTTAACAGCAGGACACGGAATTAAGGGCGATCGCGCTTTTGCTCTGATGTTTGCAGATAATCCTGAATTGGCACAAATGCCCGCCGAAAACGCGCCTTGGAAGAGCAAAAAATCTTTTGCAGTTCAAAACGATTGGCCTTTGTTAGCAGCTTTAGAATGCCATTATCAAC
>JBDTEI010000290.1:0-2703 GCA_039922675.1 Microcoleus sp. | reverse complement strand
ATATCACCGCGTGATGGTTTTGCTGAGCTCATTCTAAACCATCCTCTAAAGTGGTGTCCCAGAGCGATCGTTCTTCAAGTTCTTCTTGCCAAGCTTCGGGGTTATTGCGTAGAGCAATATAAGCTTGGTTTGCTGCTTCTAAAAACTGTTGTCTTCGGTATTGTTCGATTGCTTGTTCGAGAACTGTTTGGATTGATTTACCAGAGCTGGCAGAGAGTTCTGCGAGGATTTTATAAAATGTATTGTCGATCGTAACTGTAGAAGTTTGATTCATGTTATTTTTTTACTTACCCCAACGTTACTTTACTATTATAGCTTGTATTGAAAATACATTTTTATCAAGCGACTCAATACAGAAATGACTTTACATCTTCGCCCTTGTGGCGATCGCTTGTTTCGGCAACGCTCAGGTTAGCACGGCTCAGGTTATCACGGATCAGAGGCGCTTCTCCCCCGAAGCAAACAATTTTGCTCTGGAAATTCTGAAAATTAACAAACACAGGCTACTTACGTTGAGGGAAACATTACCTTGAAGACACCAAAGACCTTATTTTTAGCTTGGCAAGACCCCATTAGTCGCAATTGGTTCCCGATTGGTCGATTAACATTTGATGGAGGTCTCTATCAATAGGTCGATCGAGCTTTTTCGATCGCAGAGCACAGGCTTTTTGGCTCGTGCCACAATCGATGCACTGGAAAAGGGCGATCGGCATAAAATTATGATAAACTGAGAAAAATATCTAGGGTAAAATTATGGCATCAGAAACAGCCGTTACTTTAGAAGCAGTTCTGAACTTAGCAAAACAGCTAAACCTAATAGATAAGGTACGGTTGATTGAGCGAGTGACTCCTCAAATTGAGCAGGAATTGGCAAAGCAAACGCCTGTACAACGTAAGTCTTTACGCGGTTTGTGGCGGGGAATTGACATTACTGAGTCAGACATTGCTGAAGTTCGCAGTCAAATGTGGGGAGATTTTCCCAGCAAGGATATTTAATGTCTAATGCTGTAACTGATACCCATGCTTTAATTTGGTATCTTGAAGATAGTCCGCGTTTGGGTGCTGCGGCTAATCGGATTTTTAATGAATGCGATCGCGGAGAAATTGTTATTTACATTCCTACCGTTTGTTTGGTGGAAATTGTTTATTTGCAAGAAAGGGGACGTATTTCGCCTGATTTGAGAAGTCAACTCAATGCTGAACTGCTGACTGGTACAAGCGGTTTGGTTATATTTGATTTAACAGTTGAAGTAGTCAATGCTTTAGCAACTATACCACCTGCAAGCGTTCCTGATATGCCCGATCGCATAATTGCAGCGACAGCTTTGCATTTAAATCTTCCACTAATTACTCGGGATAGTAGGATGCCGTTGACGGGTTTAAATTTGATTTGGTAAAAGTCGATCGCAGAGGACTAAAGTCCGAACGATCGAACTTGATTCACTATACTAAACATCCTCAAAAATCGCTCCCCGCTGCTGTAAATTCAACTTCACATCCTCCGCCAGTCCGGCGTTATTCCCAAACCGGGCTGACTCGACATTCGCACCGCTGAAATTAGCATTTGTTAAGTTCACTTCCAGCAGATTTGCGCCGCTCAAATTAGTACCGCTGAGGTTTGCTAAAGCCAGACTGGCGCGGTGTAAATCTGCGCCGCTCAAATCAGCATTTCCGAAGAAAGCACCACTCAAATCTGCACCGCCGAATTTGGCATTTTGCAGGTTGGCATCGCTGAAATCTGCATCGCTCAAGTTGGCACCCCGGAAGTTTGCCCGATCGAGATTGGCGCTGCTAAAATCCACTGCACTTAAAGTCGTCCCCCGCAAGCTACCGCCAGCGAAATCGAGTGCTAGATTGAGATTAGCGATTTTTGCCAGTTCTGCAAAATCGTCGGTTTCAGTTGAAATAATGCGATCGACCATTTCCTGCAATTTAGCTTCAGCTTCCGGAACAATTTCCACCTCCGGCTGTTCAACCGGAGGCAAATTGTAGGACAATAGCGCCCAACAGAGAGCCGGTTGGAGTTTATTTGCTTGCAGGTATATAGTTAGGATTCTTTCTAAAATCGAATGTTGATTTGGCGTGATATCGTGAGGCCACAAACCCTCCGCATCTGTTAGATAAATATCTTCTTTTGCAACTTCAAAAACCGCCGCTATCCGCAATGATTTTGCGGCAAATCTTCCCAAATTAGCACTTTTTAGCAAACCTTTTAATACTGGTTTCCCCCGCTCTAATGCAAAAATCCAAGCAGGCGTTGTATCGTCGCCTATTGTGGAAATGTGACAAAACGTGCAATCAGTTTCCTTGATTGTTTCCGCATTTGCGCTTTTTATAACTACTGCCTGATTTTCGGGAAATAAAACTTCTGCACTGGTTTGAATTTGCGGCTTTTCTTCTATTAGCGAAAGCTTGAAAGAACCAACTAACTGACGCGATGCTACGGGAATTTCGCAGTTTTCAAGATTTAGCTTAAGCATCCCGCCTTTCAGACCAAATTTGACGCGGCCGCCGAGCAGGGGTTCCCAATGCTCATTAAAATTCAGGCTCAAGTGAATGTCTAACTGCTGGGTTTCGGCTGCAACCGACGGTAGTGGAATTGCTTCTAATTGCATCCACAAGCAATCTGGGTATTTGTTGTGAGACTCTAGCGATCGCATATCGGTCGAAGTGCTGGCTCTGCCAGACTGTGATGGAGATTTT
>JBDTEI010000289.1:0-7422 GCA_039922675.1 Microcoleus sp. | reverse complement strand
CTAGCTGGCTGTGAATTTCCCGGCGCTTGGCTACTTTTGTCGAACCAGTTAACAGTTCGACAGACAAGTGCATCAAATTAAACCAACCTACTAATTTGCGATAATGCTGTTCTGCTAAAACTTCTGTCGGTGCCATTAAAGCAGCTTGATAACCGGATTGAATTGCTGCTAGCATTGCGACTACGGCGACTACGGTTTTGCCCGCGCCGACATCGCCTTGTACTAATCGGTTCATCGGTTGGGGCGAAGCTAAATCATTTAAGATGTCGTTAATGACTCTTTTCTGGGCATTTGTCATCGCAAAAGGCAAGATTTCATAGAAATGTTCGATCAATTTGCCGCTAGGAAGGATGACTGCACTAGCTTGAGCTTTTCTTTGGGTTTGGCGGCGCTTCAAAAGTCCTAATTGCAGGTAGAAAAATTCGTCAAAAACTAGGCGGCGGCGGGCGGCGGACAAGCAATCGCGATCGAGCGGAAAGTGAATATTTGCCACCGCATCGGCTAAACCCATTAAACCGTAACGCTCGCGCAAGTCATCCGGTAGCGATTCCGGTAAAAGTTTCGCAGCCCCAATTGCAGCCAAGATCGATCGCCTCACCGAACCCGCATCTACCCCTTCCGTCAGCGGATAAACAGGAATCAGGCGACCAACTTTCATCGATTCGATCGCACCTTCGGAATCGTCTAATACTTCTAACTCGGGATTTTCTAGAGTAATACCATATTTACCTTGTTTCACCAACCCCGAAGCTGCCAGCACCGCACCTGTACAATACTCGCGCTTTTTGAATTCTTGCCACCCGCGATTGCTGTAGCGAGGCCCGGCAAAAAAGCGGCTAATTTTTATTTCTCCGGTACTGTCTTTTAAAATTACTTCTAATATCGTTAACTTTTTATTCTTCGGACTAGAAAAGCAATTACAGCGCTTTACTTCCGCAATTAAAGTGACAGTTTCTCCAGCTACTAACTCGCGAATTCGTACTTGCTTTGCATAGTCGATGTGATTGCGGGGATAGTAGTAAAGCAAGTCGTATACGGTGTCTAAACCGAGTTTTAGCAGGCGATTGCCGTTGGCGGGGCCGATGCCTGTCACGCGCGTTAACGGTTGATCTAGCGTCAAGCTAGGCGGTGGGGGTGCTGTACTCAGAGGTGCGGTTCGGGGAACGGAAACGCCTGGAGTGCTTGAATCGGCAGTGTTTGCGGGTCTGACTTGTGTGATTTGTTCTTGCCAAACTTGCTCCATTTGTCTCAGGAAACTGACTGTAATCGCGATCGAATGTTGGCGCTGTTCGAGATCTTTCTGAGGGTAGATGTCAAATTCAGCCGCTAGTTGTCTGGCTCGATCGCGCGAAGCAGCCGTGACCTTACCTGCCAACTGTCTCAAGCTGAGGCCGAGAAACTCGCTGAAGCGGTATTGACTGCCTTGGAGGTCGTTAAATCCGCGATCGGCTTCTACTGAAAGAGCTTTTTGCAATCGCTGCCATTCCGGTCGATCGATAGTCATATCAATTTTAGATTTTAGATTTTAGATTTTAAATTTTTCTTCTAACCAGCTCCCACCAAAAAAAGTATAGCACCGAGAACTGAGAAACCCAGTTTCTTGAATAAACCAGGTTTCTCAATACCATAAAAGTTTTACCTTTTCCCCTCGAAGCTCTTGCTTCTGTCAACTGTCAACTGTCAACTGACAACTGTCAACTGACAACTGACTAATCTTCAAACCAACTCGCTCGCCAAGCTGACTCAGCCTCCACCACCGCCATTTCCCGCTGCTTTTTCTGGTAATCGCGGCCTAGTGAGTTCAACTTTACAGAGAGGTTGCGAATTTGCTGGCGCCAAGCCGAGGTTCCCGCATCGGCAAACTCTATTTCCGACAGCCGCATTTTAATAGCTGTAATGTGCAACGCCGTATTAGTCGGTGTTTCTCCCAAGTTTCGGGGTGCTGATGAGCTATCGGTTTCAATGATTAAGGTTAATAAGTTAGGTGGACCCGCCACGCTGTCGCCGGACAATTCAGCACCATAAGCAGCTTCTAGAACCTGTTCAGGCAATTGACTGGGCAATATTCCCGACTGTTGCAGCAAGCGGTTGGTATCGCGAGAAAGTAGCTTGATAATTTGGGTGATCGACTTTTCAATACTATTTTGCCAGCGCGCCAAACTTTCGGGAGAATTGGCAGTTGGTACCTGGTAATTGGCCACTGAAAATAAATATTTAATGGCGGAAAGTTGTTTGTTTTCCTCTTCTTGCTCTTCTTCGTCTTCTTCGTCGTCTTCGTCTTCTTCTTCGTCTTCGTCTTCTTCTTCGCCTTCTTCCTCTTCTTCCTCTTCGTCTTCTTCTTCGTCTTCTTCGTCTTCTTCGTCTTCTTCGTCTTCTTCCTCTTCGTGTTTGTCGAAGTCCTCTTCCTCTTCCTCTGCTTCTGATTCAGTCACCAGCGATCGCAATTTTTCCTCCGACGCAGCAGCCAAACGCCTTACAGACTGCTGCATTTTTTGCCGCCCATCGAAGGACAACTTGAGAAACGACTCTGGTACCGCTTGAGTGCAAAGGTGATAGCCAGCCAAAATTAACTGCTGTCGCACCGCTTGTCCCAACGCAGTTAAATAACCCTCGTAGGTACTGCGAAACTCTAAATTCAAGGCTGCTAAAGCCTCTTCGAGTCCTGCCAAATCTTGCTCTATGCGCTCTCTTGCTCCCACCATATCTCCCGTATAAAATTAAAATAGGACGATCGACATACTGCTAAAGTACAGCAATGCAAAGGTCGAATAATAAGCTGTTGTGGCAAATAAATAGACCTCTTGCAAAAATCTTCGAGTCATAGAGCAACCGCAGATATCGGGCAGATGCAACACCGATTGACGCAGATGGTTTCAGGGTATTTTCGGATTTTTGCAAGAGGTCTAATATTCTGTGTCAAAAATTACTCAAATTCTTATGAGATGTTGCTCAGATCAACGTCCCGAATATGCAATTTCAACACGCAACGGCTTACAATTTTGCATAAGTCCTGTAAAAACTAAAAATTAAAAATGTGAAAACCCGATTTTTCACATTTTTAATTTTTACTTCCCAATCTTAATTTTGGATTACTGAGCACCCATTTGGGCTGCCACTTCATCGGCAAAGTTAGCTTCTACTTTCTCAATGCCTTCGCCCAGCACAAAACGCACGAAGCGGCGCACTTCGACCTTTTCGCCGATTTGGGCGATCGTTTGTTTCACCAACTCTTCCACCGAGATATTCTGATCTCTAATAAAAGGCTGATCCATCAAAGATAACTCTTTCAAACGCTTATCAATTCGTCCTTGAACAATCTTTTCTTTGATGTTTTCTGGCTTGTTGCCCAAGTCATCCTTGCCCATTTCAATTGCCTTTTCGCGATCGACAATTTCGGCGGGGATATCTTCAACTTTCACGTATTCCACATTTGGGCAAGCTGCAATTTGCATCGCAATATTCCGCACCAAAGCTTGGAAATCTTCGCGGCGGGCGACAAAATCGGTTTCGCAGTTAACTTCCACTAAGACACCGACGCGGCCGCCAGTGTGAATGTAGCTGCCTACAATACCTTCAGAGGCAACTCTTCCACCTTTGTTACCTGCCGAAGCCAGACCTTTTTTGCGAAGCCACTCAATTGATATTTCGACATCGCCATCGTTTTCAACGAGGGCTTTTTTGCAGTCCATCATGCCCGCGCCAGTTTTGTCGCGCAATTCTTTAACAAGTTTTGCAGATATATCCGCCATCTTCCTTAAGTTCCCAATCAAAATTAGTTATTAGTCATTAGTCGTTAGTCATTAGTCGTTAGTCATTAGTCATTAGTCATTAGTCTTAATGTTAATGATTAGACAAGAGTTAATAAATACCAAGTCAGCCTTCTGGCGGATTTGGTACTTGTAGCACCTGAATTAATTTTGGCGCTAACACTGCGGAATGCTTTTGTCAGAAATCTACTAATGACCGAGACTAATGCCATTTACAATTAAAAATTAAAAATGTCCAACTAAAAATTATTATTTTTAATTTTCAATCTTTAATTTTTAATTGCCTGGTGTCAGATTCCGATCGCAATATTAGCTTTCGGTTTCTTCGCTTTCAGCCTCAGCTTCCTCGGGGTCTACATAATTGGGGTCATCCAATTCTTCGATTTCGACATCATATTCAGCGCCTTCATAACTACCTTCGTAGTCGTAGTCTTCGTCACCGTCGCCACCGGGCTGACCGTGACGGCCTTCGTAGATGGCATCAGCCAACTTGCCGACAATCAATTTGATCGATCGAATAGCATCGTCGTTTGCTGGAATTGCAATGTCAACCAAATCCGGGTCGCAGTTGGTGTCCAACAGAGAAACGATGGGAATTCCCAGCTTTTGGCATTCCAACACAGCATTATACTCGCGGCGTTGGTCTACCAGCACCACTCCGTCAGGAATCTTACGCATAGTTTTGATTCCGCCCAGATACTTCTGGAGTTTTGCCATTTCTCGGCGCAACACTGAAGCTTCTTTTTTCGGCAACAAATCCAAGGCGCCGATTTCCTCGCGACGTTCCAAATCCTTGAGGCGCTCAACGCGGGACTTAATCGTCGTCCAGTTGGTGAGCATTCCTCCCAGCCAGCGCTGGTTGACGTAGTAAGCGCCGCAGCGTTGAGCTTCTTGGGCTACAATCCCGGCAGCTTGGCGCTTCGTACCGACGAACAAAAACTTTTTACCTTTTTCCGAGGCCACTCTCATGTACTCGTAGGCGTCTTCCATAAGCTGAGCGGTTTGCACGAGGTCGATGATGTGAACCCCGTTGCGCTCTGTGAAAATGTAGGGAGCCATTTTCGGGTTCCACCGACGGGTTTGGTGTCCGAAGTGAACCCCAGACTCTAACATTTGAGCCAAACTAACTACTGGCATTGTATTTTTAACTCCTGTATTCGGGTTAATCCTCCACCCGGTCGTATTTCTGAGGGTTTGCGCCCTCGAAACACCCGAAAACCCGGATGTGCGAATTTAAAGAACTTTTCAAGTTTATCACAGGGCGTACCACTTTTTCGGAGGATCTTAGATCCCTAGGGTTGGGTTATCCGTAGGGTTGTATGGGCGGTGTGCATCGGATTGAGTGAGATTTTGTGCGCGGGTTGGATGCGGGGGGCGCACGCTACGGTTAGAGTTACTAGCAACCGCATCTTAAAAACCTCAAATCCAGGTTCGAGGTTACAAAAGCCTTTGTTAGCTTGTGAGAGAATGGCAAGAGTGCGTGTCTTGTGCCTTCTTTCGTTCGATCGAGCTTTTATCCATTTTGTTCGATCGACAATTCTGCCGGCTTTACGAGTCCCCTCTGGCACCGCAAAAATCCCAAAGCTAAAAACCCCATGCCCATCCCCATTCTCGTCCTACTTGAAGTTCTAATTGTGATCGCACTTTCGAGACTTGTCGCTTTAGGATTTCGAGCGATCAAACAACCTCAAGTTATTGGAGAAATTGTAGCAGGAATTATGCTCGGGCCTTCTCTGTTGGGCTTAATTGCACCAGATTTAGGAGCAGCACTTTTTCCAGTCGAAGCCGTTCCCTTCCTCAACGTGTTATCAGAGGTTGGGCTGATATTTTTCATGTTCTTGATTGGTTTAGAACTGAATCCTAAGTATCTCAAAAACAATTTAGATGTAGCGATTTTAACTTCTCACGTCAGCATTTTAGTGCCGTTTTCCCTGGGAAGCGTGCTAGCACTGCTGCTGTATCCGATCGTTTCAAATAATAGCGTTTCATTTACAGCCTTTGCCTTGTTTTTGGGCGCTGCGATGTCAATTACGGCCTTTCCAGTGTTGGCCAGAATTATTACAGAGCACAACTTGCAGAATACAAAATTGGGGACGTTGGCCCTGACTTGCGCTGCGGTAGACGATGTGACGGCCTGGTGTTTGTTAGCGGTGGCGATCGCAGTTACGCGCACTAACTCGATGATCGGCGCTTTGCCGACAATTATTGAATCTGTAATTTACATCGGTTTCATGATGACCGTAGTCCGCTGGTTCTTGCAGCGGCTTTCCAAGCACTACAACCGCACGGGCAGATTAACGCAGTTAGTGCTGTCGGGAATTTACATGGGAGTTGTAGCTTCTGCCTTAATTACTGAATTGATCGGCATTCATTTAATCTTCGGTGCATTTTTGCTTGGTGCTGCAATGCCCAAAAATGCCGGACTCACCAGAGAATTAGCTGAAAAAACCGAAGATTTTGTCCTAATATTTCTGCTGCCAATCTTTTTTGCTTACAGCGGTTTGCGTACTCAAATCGGCCTGCTCAACAGTCCCGAATTGTGGCTGCTGTGCGCCGCAGTTTTGGGAGTAGCAATTATTGGGAAATATGTCGGAACTTATGCGGCTGCTAGAGTCTGCGGCATCAGCAACCGGGAAGCTTCGGCGCTGGGTTGGATGATGAACACTCGCGGTTTGACTGAACTAATTGTGCTGAATATCGGTCTTTCTCTGGGTGTGATTTCGCCGGTGCTATTTACAATGTTAGTTATTATGGCGTTAGTCACAACTTTTATGACTTCGCCGCTGTTGGAGTGGACTTATCCAAAACGGTTAATTCGGTTAGATATTTCAGAATTTAGCTCGGAGGATTCAGAATCAGCAGATTTACCAATTGCTAGTAGCAGCGAAGAAACTGTTGACAACTTGCTGAAAACTTATCGAATTTTAGTGCCGGTTGCTAATCCTAGCACGCAGAAAGGTTTGCTGCAACTAGCGGTAGGGCTGGCGCTGCCGGCTGCGGCTACGGGCGGTAACGATTTGCAGTCGGCGGCGGTTCATCCTCTGAGTTTGATAGAATTAAATGATGATTATGCCTTTCAAAGTACGCCTGCAGAAGCCGATCGCATTATTCAAGAACGCCGCTCGAAATTATCAGAATTGATCGATAGTTTGGAACTCCCGGAGGCGAGAAAATTTGTGCATCCGATCATTCGGGTTACTAATGATGTGGCGCGGGAAACGGCGCAAATTGCGGAAATCGATCGCGCGGATTTGATTTTGGTAGGATGGCACAGGCCGACTTTTAGCAGCAACCGTTTGGGAGGACGTGTCGGCCAAATTCTCAGCAACGCTAAGGTTGATGTAGCAATTTTTGTGGACAGAGGCCGGGAACGGTTGAATAATTTGTTAGTGCCTTATGCGGCAAATATTCACGATGATTTGGGCTTAGAATTGGCGCTGAGACTGTTGGTTAATAGCGAGGAACGCCGTTTGACGGTGCTGCGGGTGGCGGTGGCCGGGTTCGAGAAAAACGAGCTGAGTTACGAGTTTCAGCGAGTGATGGAGCAGTTGCCGGTGGAGGTGCGATCGCGCATTGAAACTCCAATTGTGGAGGCTGCTGATCCAATTCAAGCGGTGATTGCTGCTTCTGCTAATGCTGATTTGACTATTGCGGG
>JBDTEI010000288.1:0-9415 GCA_039922675.1 Microcoleus sp. | reverse complement strand
TGGCACTCCCACGGTGTTGTGTTCGCTTTTGATGCCATCAGCACCCAAAAAAAACTGCTCAGCTCATAATTAATAGTAATAATGATTACTTGGGTGCGCTCAAAGGTAATCAATCTGGATTATTGACCGCAGTAGAAGCCGCTTTTCAACCGCAAGAAACATCATTTCAGATTAATAAAGGGCATGGTCGGATTGAAAAACGTACCGTCAGTATCAGTCAAGACTTAACAGGAATTCCTGATTTTCCGGGAATAAAAACCTTAATTCGAGTTGAATCAGAACGCCATGTTTATCGAGCAAACATCATTGAATCCTCCGCCGAAACTCGCTACTACGTCACTTCATTAACTGAAACAGCCAAAAGCCTTGCTCAAAGAATTCGAGGATATTGGGGAGTCGAAAACAAGGTTCATTATGTCCGTGATGTGACTCAAGGAGAAGATGCTTCTCGCCTTCGTACCGTTGGACTTGTTCAATCTTGGGCAATCGCAAGAAACTTTGCCCTTAATTTGTATCGCGATCATGGCTTTCAAAACATGGCTCAAGCTCAACGTCTCGCTGGTTTTAGTTGTAGCATACTCAAAGATATATTCAGAATGAAATAGCCCTGCTGTTTATACAGGATGTCTATAATTTTTTCGGTATGAACTCTGGCTTTGTTTAATAGTCCTAAGTCGGTCGGATAGGTAATGTCGGCTGGGGCACAGGTTGCATCTATGATTAATTTTCCGAACTTGGGTGATTCATTTTTTGCGTCCGAATCCTTTTTTTTCTGTCTTAACTGGGGTGATGGAACGCATTTTTTCGACCAGGCTTTCGTTCACTTTTTTAATTACATTCCAACTAATCCGTTGGCGAAAGTGTACTAATAGTGATGGGTCAAATGGTGGCTCATTACTGTAGCTTAATTGACCAATAAAGTGTTGTAAATAGGGGTTCTCACGGATTTGTTCTACTGTGGAGCGATCGCTAATTCCCAGCTTTTCTTTGATAATTAATGCCCCCAATGCCATCCTAAAGGATTTGGCTGGTGCTCCCTTTTCTGTGGGGAAGTTTTCAGCATATTCTGATTCAAATTCTGACCACGGGATTAGTTCGCCCATTTTTACCCAACGGTTGTCAGCAGACAACCTTCCTCCGAAAGGCAGTTCAAACTCGGATGGGGGGCTTCCAGCAAGCTCAGCTTTTTTATACATGGAAAGCAGGTGGTGATGCACGGGTTTTGACCTATTTTACCTCGGCGTTGCTTAATCAGGGTATGAAAAAGAACTAGGCAAAAATCCAGAAGCTTTGTGGACAATGGTTTTTATGATTTGCATATTTAGCCGTTCATACCGTAAATCAGCAACGCCTTTACCTCTTTATCTTGCACTTTATCTCGATCGCGTGCTCGAAACCTTTCGCGACGCAATATGCGCTCGATTATTCAGCAAGCCCTAATTAATTAGTCATACTGCCACCTTTGAAGGGTTTACAGGTATCTGCTCCTTAGGCAGAAAAGAGGCGTTCCACGAGAATGAGGTCAAAGGGATGCCAAGCGGGCTGGCTTTAAGTGAAGGGTTCCCTATTGCCGTACCCGTAATCAACCTAGTTTAGGGTCTTGGGTTGTCATCTCTGTTTGAGTTACATCCCAGGTATCCTTGTCTTTGAGGCTGAATTTTTGACCATGCTGAGATGGTCTGCCCTGTCCTTGGTATGGTTCTGGAGCATGATCTCAAACTCGGTTGGGGCGTAACCTGATCAGCTTGTTACAGTTGATGTCTGCGGTTTTTTTGAGAAAGGGGCACTCCCATACTCTCCATCGCCTAAGAATATGATTGGGCCTGAGATTTCAGCGCAGACTTGGCGTAACTGAGTGGCGGCTTTCTCCATCGGGGTATCAAAACTTGTAATGCGCTCATCGAGCAACGGTAAGGTCCAACTTCCGTAACTACTCAGCTATCCAAGCAATAGTGCTATATCTCTGACCGACGGTTACAGGTTTGCCCCCTGAGAGCACAGATGGCTGATGTTCATCTGAAAAATGGGTAGAAACCCCGTCCTTCGATCGACAGCTTTTGCTAGAATAGAAGTGGTCGTTGACCCACCCACGACAATGGAGACATAAAGCCTAACACCAAAGTTTCCCAGAAGTATGGCAACGGCGAGGAAAAATTGGTAGACCGGGAAAAGCTTTCCTAGGCAATGGGAAACATCCTCTCTAGACGTAAACTGAATAAGTTTTGGCGTTGCTGATTTACGGTATGAAAGGCTAAATATGCAATTCATAAAAACCAGCGTATACAAAGCTTCTGGATTTTTCAATTATTTATTTCATACCCTGATTAAGCAACGCCTAAGTTTTTAGATTGTTTGTTAAAATCGCTCTGTTTTGCGGGGTTACTCTATGGAGCGAACATAAGACCAAATCTCTCGCTTGAGTGGAGGCAGTTGCTCGTGACAGCAGAAAGGTCTAAGAAGCGATTCTTGGAATCTCCGTGGCGTTGACTCCCGGAGAGGATATCAAAGGTGCGCTCTTGAAGTGTTTTTGCATTAAGGGCGTGACCAGGCTTTATGCTCTCCTGCCAAAACCACGACTGCTGAGTCGGGGATGTGACTCAAGTATTCCCGCATCAACCCTTGACGAGGTGGGCTGCCATCTTGTAGTCCTTCATAGATACTCGACCATTCTCGGCGAAATAATTGGCTGAAGCATAGCTCAACAAAAGAGGTGGTCTACCGTGTCGTCAATACTGCATCCCTTAAGTCGAATAGGGCATCCCTTGCGTTTCCTAATATCTGATATGTCTGAAGAGCGAAATTTCTCAAGTTTCTCCAAACTGGTCATGATGAAGCCGATGAGTTGATCAATTATCAGCTTCGATCATTTAGTGGTCAGTCAGCTATGGCTGGCCATTTTTATTTCTTGACTTATGAATCAACACGGTTCAGTAAAGACTGTGCAGTCGGCTTTCACGATGTGAAAAATAGACACGCTCGTTTACTTCGTTCGGGAACTAATGACAAAACAACCTTAACTAAACTGTATTAGACTATACATGAATTTATTTAGCTAAACAGGCGGGAATCCCCACACTATAGCGCTTCGGTTAGTGTGGGATGAAAGACGCGGTGAGACTCCTGATTCCACCCGCTCGCAACCTTGTATGCCGTAAGCATTGAGCAGTGAGCGGGTGGATGACGAGACAAAAAAATTCTTGATTATTGATATATATTAATAGTGTTAATGCCGAACAATATGCTAAGCTGTTAGTCATTTAAATTTCTTGCCTGAACCCCTTATAGTATGGGGTATAGACCACAAATAATGCAGTTTAAATGTGGAACAGCTTACGATAACATCAATCAACGTTAAAAGCTCAAAACAATCGTGCAAACGACGTACCAATATAAACTATATCCCGACACCAATCAGAAACTCAGATTAAACGAGTGGCTGAGAATTGGTCGTTATTGGTATAACCGCCAATTAGGAGATAGGTTTGATTGGTGGAAGATGAATCGTTCAAGCGTAAATGCTTGTCCGCTAGTCAGTAGTATTGCCCCTGTTCGACAAAAGCCCAACTATTACTCTCAAAAAAAGCAACTACCAATTATCAAAAAAGATTTTGTAAAAGTATTTCATAGCGGTGAATTGCTAGACTTTTCAAGAGTAGATTCAACCGTTTTACAAGACGTATCAAAGGGTGTTGATAAAGCGTTTGAGCGATTCATTGTTGGTGATAGCAGTGGTGGTAAATCATGTAAACCACGGTTTAAATCTGAAGCTAGCTTCAGAACTATGACCTTTGCTACAGCGAGTAATAACTGGATCAAGCTAACCAGGAAAAACTGGCTATATTTGCGGCTTCCAAAACTGGGAGTTGTCAAAGTCAGAATGCACCGTCCCATCCCATGCGGATTCATCGTTAAGCAAGTCAGCGTTACGAAAAAAGCTGATGGTTGGTTCATCCAGTTTGTTCTGGAGGACGTGAATATGCCAGCCCAAGGTCAGGATACAGTTGTACCGACCTGGGACAATTCGTTAGGTATGGATGCCGTGCTGCATGAAGACGTGTACTTAGCAACATCTGAAGGTCAAAAGCTACCATCCCTTAAGCCTCTGGGCAAAAACCAGGTCAAATTAGACCGGATTTCAACCAAACGAAATAAGCGGAAGCGAGGTTCTAAATCTCGTCGCAAGCTGGCAAAACGCGAAGCTAGGCAGCATCAGCGTATTGCTAGATCAAGAAAAGACTTCCACTACAAAGCAGCCCACAAGCTAGTCAGGACTGGCAAGAAAGTCTTCTTCCATGAAGACTTAAATCTAAAAGGTTTAACTAAGCGGAACAAATCTAAACAGGCTGAAGATGGGACTTTTCTGCCAAATGGTCAATCGGCAAAGTCAGGGCTAAATAAGTCTTGGTCTGATGCTGCATTTAGTAACTTTTTCAAAACGCTGGACTACATAGCCTCAAAAGCTGGAGCAGTTGTTGTTTCTAAAAATCCTGCTTACACCTCAATGGTTCTCAGCTACCGGGATGAAATAATTTTCACCGATTGCAGCATCAGAGACTATTGGGATGAGTCGGAATCTTTGACGGTTGACCGCGACATTAATGCTGCGATTAACTTAAAAAGACTGGGGTTGGACATTTTCCCCAGTATAAAACGCGCCCGGTGGGAAGATTTCTGTAGTAGGAACTATGGATGAAAGTACCGCGAAGGAAATTTTGCAAACCCTTCATCGGGCTGCAAAGAAGCCTGCATCATAACCGTACTCGGTTTGATGTAGGAGTATGTCACTCTAAACTCCAATTATGACTTAGTTGAGTTCAATACTTCGGACAATTTTAGGATCTAATCGAGTACCTGAAACCCAGGTGGGCTTACTTGTGGACTATTTTTGCAAAGTTAAGTTTAGTGCCTAACTTTGCAAAAACGCTTTAAAAACAGCAAAGCTGGCCCATAAAGCTTACAGGATCTTTAAAAAACTGTCCGAAGTATTGTGAGCTTGTAGGGTGCATCAAAATACTCAGCCCGCTCCGCATCCTACAATAACTATGACTTAGACTCTGACTTGGGTGTATAAGTCGATCGCACTTGCAACTCCTTCAACTGCTTCTCATCCACCCCAGCAGGCGCATTCGTCAGCAAACAACCAGCCTGCTGTGTCTTCGGAAAAGCAATCACATCGCGGATGGATTCCTCGCCAGCCAACAGCATCACCAATCGATCCAAGCCGTAAGCAATGCCTCCGTGGGGGGGGGTTCCATACTCGAACGCATCCAATAAAAAGCCGAACTTATTGTAAGCTTCCTCGGTCGATAAGCCGATCGCCTCAAACACCTTTTCCTGAACTTCCCGCTGATAAATCCGCAGAGAACCACCGCCCACTTCTGTGCCGTTTAACACCAAGTCATAAGCTTGAGCTCTCGCTGTCTTCAAATCGTGAATATCGTCGGGATGCGGCGCAGTAAACGGGTGATGGATTGCTTCTAAACGCTTCTCGTCAGCGTTCCATACAAACATCGGGAAATCTGTCACCCACAGCAGATTAATTTTATCTTTTTCAATCAATCCCAATTCGTTACCGACAAACAAACGCAATCTATCTAAAGTCTTATTGACAGTTGTCGCGTCGGCGGCTGCAAATAACAATAAATGACCAGGCTGCGCCCCCGTGCGATCTAGCAATTCCTGTTTTTGCGCTTCCGTCAAATTATCCTTAATTGCGCCGATCGTATCAATTTCGCCATTTTCCCGCACGCGAATGAAAGCCAATCCCTTCGCACCGGCTTCGCTGGCTTCCTTAAACAAATCACCTTTTTTAATTCGCTCATTAGAAAAAGCCTCATTCCCGCCCGGAATCGGCAAAATCTTCACAATTCCGCCCGCAGTAATCGCCCCGGAAAATACTTTAAATCCAGAATCTTTCATCAAATCGGAAACATCGACTAATTCCAAACCGAAACGAGTATCTGGTTTGTCGCTACCGTAGCGATTCATCGCTTCAGCGTAAGTCAAGCGTGGGAAAGGAAGATTCAATTCTACGCCTTTCACACTTTGGAAAATCTGGGAAACTAAACCTTCGTTTAATTCGATGATTTCTTCCAAAGACATGAAACTCATTTCCATGTCTAATTGCGTAAATTCCGGCTGTCTGTCGGCGCGCAAATCTTCATCGCGGAAACAGCGGGCAATTTGATAATATCTGTCCACACCCGAAACCATTAGCAATTGTTTGAACAATTGCGGCGATTGCGGCAAAGCGTACCATTCGCCCAAGTTAACGCGGCTGGGCACTAAATAATCTCTCGCACCTTCAGGAGTCGATCGAGTTAAAATGGGTGTTTCAACTTCAATAAAACCCCCAACGTCTTCCAGGTGGCGGCGCATAGCTTTTACAACTTGGTGGCGAAGCTGCAAATTCCGACTCATACGATCGCGCCGCAAGTCCAAATACCGATATTTCAGGCGCAAATCTTCCCGTACATTTTCATGATCCGCCGTCGAAATCTGAAACGGTAACTGTTTGCGTACCGCATTCAACAACTCAATCTCGTCAGCGTAAATTTCTACTTCACCCGTGGGTAATTTGGGGTTGAGGGAATCTTCGGGGCGGCTGGTGACTCTACCAGTAATTTTTACCACGTATTCGCCGCGCAAAGCCTCAGCGCCGTGATAGGAGTCGGGGGTGCGTTGTGGATCGCTGACAATTTGCACGATACCCGATCGATCACGCACGTCGAGAAAAATCACCCCGCCATGATCGCGGCGGCGATCCACCCAGCCGTAAAGGGTGACAGTCTCTCCGATGTGTTTGCTTCGCAGTTCGCCGCAGTAGTAAGTTCTCATGGTTGGGGGTTATGGACTAAAAATAAAGCTTTTTAATTATGCAGTATGCCTGAACATTCTGCTGAATGCAAATGCAGGGGCGATCACGATGGCAGTTTTGGTATTGAGTGCAGTAGAGTGCAAGTGCCGTACCCACCCATAGCAGAAATAGAGGCTCTTCTCTTGTATCGGCTGACTCTGAAAGCTTTAAGCCGTTACGCTTAATCCCAGTCGAACATAAACTGCGCGCGATCGACTATTGACTTTACCCGTGTCTAGTTGGCAGTAATATTGAGCTTGGTATACCGTATGATTTCAGATTTACATGAAGCTATCGTAGCATTAGAGTCAGAAGGATTGCTTTGTTCAGAGCCATTCAAAGTAAGTAAACAAGCCTTATCCAAACGACTTGGTTGACTTGCCAACAAACTTATACCATTTTAGATTTTAGACTTCGGCGCGAGCACTCAGTCGAAGGATTTTAGGTAGTGCTTTTATGTAAAGGATCGATAGAATTGAGGCGGTTGAGCCTTCAGCGGATTGGTAATCGGATTTGGTGATTTGCGATCGCTATTTGTTTGTTCGGGCGATCCCCTCCTTGCAATCATCGCACTATTACGCTTCACGCTCTGCGTACAATTATCGCATTGTCATGGTGGAAATGGATAAGATTGCGAGTGAAAAAATAGGTTGGGTGACACGAGCGTCAACGGAATATGCAAGAAAGGGCGATCGCCTACGCACTACAAATCATCGATCGTCACCAACCCGCCTTCGGTGAACTGAATCACAAGTTCTCGATCGTCTAGCAGAGAAGTTCCTAGCAATGGTCGCCTTCCTGTAGCAATCACACGAACTTCCCGTTCTTCCCCGTCCCAGATGACAACCGCTTCATGGACTGGCAGTAAAACCTCGCTGTTATCTGCCAAATTTGCTGGAAGATCAAATATAAAAGGTAGCCTTAATAATGAAACGGCTTCTGGAGGCAAGCAAAGGTCTCCTGTGAATCCTGTATCGATGACAAATTCGATCGGTAAGGTTGAGCCGTTGGGGAGTATAAATGTCAAAGTGACGGTGGCGTGTCTATCAGTCACAATACCCGAAATCATTTGTATACACGCTCCATAACTCCACCGAATGACACAGCTACATTGTATCCAATACGGATGCCGAATAGACGAGCATTGGGATGTTTTACTCCCAGGTTTTGGGCTGCTTTTAACCCAGTTTCATCTACTTCGTAGTCTCCTGATTCAAAGTCGATGATTACCATCTTCCCGATGTTTTCCTCTATCTCGACTTGTTGACGGATGCTGTTTTCGTACAATTGTCTGGCGCGCCGTGCCACTTCTGATCGGCTTAAAAGGATGGTTTGCATAGTCTCGCCTCGCGATCGCTACACGGATATTGTACCGCAGAGGGCGATCGTCCTTTTGTTTGCTGGGGCGATCGCCCTGCGGGATAGCTACGCTTCACGCCCCAGTGTGCAATCAGCGCCCTTTGAGATGGTGGAAATGGATAAAATTGTCAGTGGAAAGACAGGTTGGGGTGACACGAGGGTTAAGCGAATATGGAAGATGGGCGATCGATCTTTTTTGCACCGAGGGTGATCGCATTTAAAAGACTGTGCAGCCTCTCTTCATTTCTCTATTGGATAAACCTCAAAAGCTAACTCATGACGAAAAAAACAGACATTAAACTCCGCAAAAAAGTTAAGGTGTCCAAGGATTACGGGCGCGTCTGTCGATCGACTCCAGGCAAATGCAAGTAAGCTGGGCGAAAATTGAGCAACTTTACCCGAAAGCACCAATCCCCTGGCCTCGCTGCTAGCCAAATTCCCGCTCAACTGAATAGGAACTGTTTGCTGTTCCCATGTTACCCCTAGTTGTAGACCAATCTCATAGGGCAGGACGTTGACACTCGCGCCCGTATCCAACAATGCCATCACTTCTACAGAGTTGCTGCCGTTGGAGAGTGTGATGGGCAAATATGGCAGAATGCTCGATCGGCCGAGGCTATCAATTCGTTCTGTAAATGCAAATCTTTGACCATCAAGCATTGGCTGATTCCTGGGCGGCAACTAGAAGTTCTGATAATGCTTTAACTCCTTCACTATCTGCCTGTGGAGACCATACAACTGCGCTGGTTGATGCTAGTTGATTCAGGAGTATATTTTTTGAATTACTATCTTCATTAGGTTCTAGGCTGCATCCTTCTTCCTTGGCAACTGCAAGCAGGAGAAAGTGAATAAGTCGAAGTTTATCTTGATGAGATAGCTGGTTAACGGTGGGTAAAAGTTCGCTGAGAGGCATATCGTTTGTTTAAAATTATATACATCTAGTTTAGCCTCCTTTCCTCGCGTTATGAGAATAATCGCTCTTTTGTTTGCTGGGGCGATCGCCCTACAGGATAGCTACGCTTCACGCCCTGGGTGCGATCGTCGCACTTTGAGATGGTGGAAATGGATAAAATTGTCAGTGGAAACAGGGGTTGGGGTGACACGAGGGTTAATGGAATATGTCGGATTGGGCGATCGCACGGCTTCAGAGTTATTTTATTTAACTAACTTCTGCAATCGAGTCAACAATAGCTACCAAAG
>JBDTEI010000287.1:0-9345 GCA_039922675.1 Microcoleus sp. | reverse complement strand
TTGATTATCAGCGACAATACTTACAGAGATTATGCCGATCGGCTTTACGTGCGCGAACTCGACTTTATTACCGTCAAAGGCAAAAGCGAACCCGTAATCGTTTACGAACTCGTCGGCATCCGCGAGGGACACTCGCCAATTGGTAAGCCACTAACCGAAATACAGCAACAAATTGTCGAACATTACAACAAGGGCCGCGAACATTACAAAACACCAGTAGCCCAAAGACTCTCAGAAAGTGAGGTGAAAAACATCTTAGATGATGTGACGCAAATGCCGGAAGCAGAGATTAAAAAACTTTCCTATAAAGTCGAGGAACAGTTGGAACACGAACTCAAGCAACTGTTATATCAACTGAAAAAACTGTCAGAGTGCGACCCGAAAAACCTCTCCGAAACAGACAAACTGATCGTGCTGTTGCAGCCGGAAATCCAACTGCTGAAATTGGAAGGCATCAAAAACCTCTCGGAAGACGAAGCCAAAATGCTGCTGCAAGCAAAAATCAAGCCGCTATCAGCAGACGAGGTTAAAAACTTGCAAGAGGGCGAAGTCAAAAAACTTTTGGAAGCAGACATCTTAGATCCATCAAATCCCAAAATCAAGAAACTGAAACCCGCAGAGATCAGGCAGCTATTGCAGGCAAAAATTAAAAGTCGGGCCTCTGAGACAGTTACAGAAATGTTAGATGATAAATTTGAAAATCTGGGACTCGATCGCGTCAAAAAACTCCTCAGCGAGTTTAAGAAAGCTTTAGAACCAAAAGCCAAGCAAGCCTTTAGAGACGCCGAACGCGAATTTAACCTCGTTCTGGAAGTTGATCCCAAAAACAAGGCAGCTAAATTGCACGTCGATCGCTGTAAGTTATTTCAGCACCGGCCTTCAGACGTACTAAACTGGGACGGCGTGTGGAATCTCACAGAAAAATAGGAGCGGCGCCTGGGTGCGGACGGGGGCGATCGCGATCGAAGAGCCCTCCCATCCGACCAATTAACCTTAATATCCTATTGGGGCAATTTTAAATCAGCTCTAACAGGTATCATTGTTAGATAACCAGACTTGGACTAGCTTGCCTCGCCATCGCCAGATGCCCACGTTTCGCGATGTTTGGGGACAACAAACAAAGCACTTCTACCTTCAGAAGAGCTTCAAAAAGAGTTAGGAATTGCGCCAGCATTACCCAGTTTTTAAGAAAAATCTGGTGCCAAGGCGACCTAACATCAACTCAAAAACCGGGTTTTTTACCCCACGCCCGTAAGTTTTAATAACTTTGGTGGCTGCTAAAAGCAGCTTGCTTTCAGCAGAAAGCTAACGTTCTAGTCTTACATATAGAAAACTACTAGCATCAGTTATGGATAATTGGAATTCGCAATCGGGAGATATTGAGTCGGTAGATCAGGTTTACCAACTATTGCTAGAGATTGCTCGTAGCTCGCTGTCAGATATCCCCAGAATCCCGGAAAACATTACTCTAAAGTCTCTTCCTCTGCTCCAAAAATTACAAAGCATTCAGCAAAGACCGCAGGGACAAGGGTTTAAATCTGATTCCTTTTCGGTCAGCGATCTCGAATGGGTGGCTCAAGTCCGCCAACTGCTCGAAGAACTGACCGGCGAGTCTTTGTCGGAACGGCCAAAAATGCCCGAAAACCTGGCGAGCAGAGCTTTGAGTCTGGCTGATAAGGCACAAAGTATCAAAGAAACCATAGAAGACTATACACCCGAGATCCCAACAGATGAAGATGAGAGTTCCTTGCAGTCTCCAGACGCGCTGCTGAACCTCTTGTACCAGAGCTTAAAAACTCAGCGCGCTAAAAGCTACAAACCCGACGCTCCAGAATGGCAGCAAGTCTTGAGCCTGCTAGATGTAGTGCATTCAATTTACAAGCAAATTCAACATTAAAAGAGGTGCGGCTTGACACTATCTATCAGAGGCTCGATCGCCAAACCGCAAGTATTCAGCAGGGAGACTGCGATCGGGCAAGTTGCGCCGGCCTGACAGGCAGCTCAACCAAAACAGTAGATTGGTGCTAAAGTCCGGCAAAATGATTGCAAGTTCGATTCCGCTCAGATAAACTCGGGCGCATCAAAACATCGACGGAATCAGACTCAGTAAGTGACGGAGCGATCAAGTTAACATCGCAGAAATAGTCGATCGCTTTTGAACAATCCGCCTGTGGCGCGTAAATTCGTAGCAAAGTGCCGTAAGGATCTATGTCTCGGCAATAATAAAGCTTTGGAGAAAGCCCGATCACTCTTAAAATGCTATGAAAGGGGTTTAATAATTGGAAATGGGAAATTTGAGATTCAAGTCCCAATCCCCAGTCAAAAGCTGTAACGGTTCTCAGCAAAGCTCAACTGTACTTCTAGATTTGTCGCGCCGCATCGCCCAAGTCTGGCGGTGGTAAAGCCAGGGCTAGAAAAAGTACGGTTCCGACATGAGAACCGATATCGCAAAACCCCGATCACCTGTTAACTTGGAGATATTATTGTGGACTTATCGCTAATTCCGGCACGACCAAAACCAGGAGTGCTCAATGTGCTGATCGAAATCACTGCCGGTAGCAAAAACAAATACGAGTTTGATAAAGAGATGCAAGCTTTTGCACTCGATCGGGTGCTTTCTTCCTCAGTCCAATATCCGTGCGACTACGGCTTCATACCCAATACCTTAGCCGATGATGGCGACCCCCTCGACGGCATGGTGATGATGGACGAGCCCACATTTCCAGGCTGCATCATTGCGGCTCGCCCGATCGGAATGTTGGAAATGATCGACGGAGGCGACAGGGACGAAAAACTGTTGTGCGTTCCCGACAAAGACCCCCGCTATGCTCACTATAAGTCTCTCAAAGACGTAGCCCCCCACCGCTTGGACGAAATAGCCGAATTTTTTAAAACCTACAAAAATTTGGAGAAAAAAGTCACGGAAATTCTGGGTTGGCAAGATGTCGAGCTAGTAATGCCGTTAGTCGAAAAGTGCATCGCAGCCGATCGCAAATAGGCCAAGAGCGCCGCAATCCTCGACTGCAAGCCGACTAAAAATTCAGGAAGCCGAAATTAATGCAACCGATCCACGTCCTAGACGTGCAGTCGAGGAGAGGGTGGCTAAAATGTCAAATCATTGGTGAATGCCGTTCCGATGGCTCGGCATTCCTCAACCAGCGACCCCCGCCACAATCTTGAAAAAAATACAACTCATAGAGTAAGATTAAGCGCAAATTCTCAGCAAGCGGGCGAATCCGTTCTACTTTTGAGAAAAGTTTACCCGAACACTGACATCAACGCTATCTTAATCTCAGGACAGTTCCGCACGCTCGGCGGAGCTCACAGGGTGCAAACAATGGTCTCTCAAGCGTGAAATCTGCAACACCAACCGACCCGGTAAGGTTGAGGCTTCTAACAGCCCAAGTGTTCGATAAGTCTGATTTCCGGGTTCGGTACTGGGATAGTTTCCCTATAAAGCGTTTTATAGTACGGATTGCTAATTGCTAAAAACTAAACACTAAATACTAAACACGTAAGATCTCAACTCCCAAGTTCCTGCGCCCAAACCTAAAAAAGATGCCAGATTCCGCACCCTCTCAAACCACTCCACAGCCTTCCGATCAGAAAGCCACTATGGAAAATAGTCCTTTGACCGAGTTTGTCGTTCAGTTTTGGGGCGTGCGGGGCAGCATCGCCACCCCCGGAAGCAAAACAATTCGCTACGGAGGTAACACCTCTTGCGTAGAAATGCGATTAGGCAAAAAACGCCTGATCTTTGACGGCGGCACCGGTTTGCGAGTTCTAGGCCTCAACCTGCTGCGCCAAATGCCGGTGGAAGCCCATATGTTTTTCAGTCACACTCACTGGGATCACATTCAAGGATTTCCGTTCTTTACTCCTGCCTTTATTCCAGGTAACTGCTTTCACATTTACGGAGCGATCGCGCCCAACGGCACTACAATCAAACAGCGTCTTGCCGATCAAATGCACCACCCCAATTTTCCCGTCCCCATTCAGGTGATGCAGTCAGACCTCAAATTCAACGATTTGACTCCCGGTGATATTCTCGAACTCGACGATGTAAAAGTCGAAACTGCCCTGCTCAATCACCCCAATACTGCGATCGGATATCGAGTCACCTGGGAGGGACACACAGCCGTCTACTGCACCGATACAGAGCATTTTCCCGATCGCCTGGACGAGAATGTGGTACACCTAGCTCGCGACGCCGACGTGCTGATTTACGACGCCAACTACACCAACGAAGAGTATTACGACTTCAAATCTCCGAAAGTCGGCTGGGGACACTCGACTTGGCAAGCAGGAGTAGAAATAGCAAAAGCTGCTGGAGTCAAAAAAATCGTGATGTTTCACCATGATCCGGGTCATGACGACAATTTTCTCGATCGTGTCGAAGCAGACGTGCAAGCAGTTTTCGCCAATAGCTGCTTGGCCCGCGAAGGCATGAGCGTACCAGTGATTTAGAAAAAAAATCTATGCGGGCGGGCTGCGAAAAAAGCGCCTCGCTGGCCCATAAATTAGCAGCCAGAAGGCAGAAACACAATGAACCACAAAAAACCCCCAAAGCGTCGCTCTCGTAGCTTGCGGGGGCTATATTCAACGTTGCTAGTATTGATAATTGTCTGCTGTACAGGAGGTGGATGGGTCGCAGCCCAGACTGCCGGCTCCAAGACTCCGGCGCGACTGGCTCAAGTGTCTGCAATCGAAGATAATGGCACTGTCGATCGCATCCCCGAACGCTACCAACTCGGACAGCAACTGTACCTCGAAAACTGCGCCACCTGTCACATCGGCTTACCCCCGCAAGTATTGCCAACCGAAACCTGGCGCCGCTTGCTGCAAGATCCCCAACACTACGGGCAAACCCTGAAACTCCTAGTAGACCCGCCCAGGCTGCTAGTCTGGAACTACCTGCAAACTTATTCGCGTCCCCAAGCCAAAGACGAAGAACTCGCCTACAGAGTCGCCAGCTCTCGCTATTTCAAAGCTCTACATCCCAGAGTCAAGCTGCCGCAACCAGCAAATATCAGCAGTTGCGCGACTTGTCACCCCGGCGCGTCTCAATACAATTTCCGCAAGCTTACCCCCGAATGGGAAAACTCCCCGTAGTAGAAGAATCGGCGGTTAAAACCGCGTCTATACAAGCTTGCACCCGACGGGAGCGGGTTGAAGAGCGAGCGATTACAATTACTTTATCGTCTTAAGTCTGCGGAGGCGGACATCGTTTGTGTAGGCGCGGTTTCAACCGCCATCCGATCTTCTTCTTCTTCTTCCTTCTTCCTAGATCAATCAAAAAAAACAGACGGATCGGGAGAAGGTCGATCGCCCTTTTGAAATCGTTCCCAAGACTGCTTTAACTGAGGCGGCGCCGGATTTTCGCGATCGTAAACAGCCAGCACATTCGTCAAATTCCGTCCCGGTGGCAATAAAATCTGCCCTTGATGAGCCAAACCCACCGAAGCGCCACCGTCCAAATTCATCGCTTCCAAACAGCCGATCGCCAGCATAACTTTAGCTTCTGCTTCCAGAGACAAACTGTCAAGAAAAGTCACCAAAAATAACTTATCCCCCGAAGCCGGAAAGCCGATCGCCGTTCTCGAACCCACGCCCAAAACATGAGAATCTTTAAAACCTTCCGATAAAGGAGACAGCCAAACCTTCCCCTGCTTCACCAATCTCGGCCCGCAAGTCAGAGAAAACCAATGTTGACTCCAATCCGGCTTACCTTCGATTCTAGCTGTCACCATTTCCAATTGATTTCCCGCTTTAATTCCCAAAGTCGTGCCGTAATTTTCCCAGCGGCTGTATTTGATAAACTTACCAGCAGCCACCATATTACCCAGCACAGCTTTCTGGTCATCTTTGCCAAAAAAAGTGCCGTTAGCAACAACAGCAGCCCGGTAACGCCCCACCATATTTTCAAAAGGTTCGTCGCCGTGCGTTACTTTAGAATTATTTGCTAAAGTTGCATCATTAGCTAACCCAATTGTGATATAAATTTCGGGGTCTGCAAGGTCAATAGTTGTGAGATAAAAGCTTGCGCCAGCTAGAGTTTGGCGGCTGACTTGTACGGGTTTTGCTTGATTAGTGGAACGTCTGATAATTTGAGGTTGAGACTGCGACACAGGATAATTTGTGGCGTTTGGTTGAGTGATTTTGGGGGATCTTACGATGGGATTGTTGGGCAAATTTCGAGAATTTTTATCTAATTTTACCGTGGGATTGTTGGGTAGAGGTAGAGGAGTTTGATTGGATTGTTGTTTTGATAAAAAAGCGAGGGACTTTTGCCACAATTGACCCGCAACAGTTAAGAAATTATCTCGGTTTTGGGCGATCGCAAAATAGTCAGCCAAAACCCGCGCTAAAGCTATGCCCATAAAAAATAAAAAAGTGCGCCGCAGCATCGGGCGACAACCTTCAGACTGTTTGCGTTTAGACATATAGCACAAGGAAGAAGGAAGAAGGAAGAAGGAAGAAGGAAGAAGGAAGAGTTAAAAAGTAACCCGACAGAATTAATTACACTATGATTTCTTGCTAATTTTTGCTAAGTAAAGATTTTAGACAAATTTTTGTGTAATTAATTGTGTCCAACTACTTAAAATCAAAGATTGCACCGCAATAATGCGCACCTTACCATTCTTCAGATGCGCAATACGCACCTTCGGCGTAGTAGGGTGCGTACTGCGCACCTTACTACTTCAAAACTCAAAACCATCAACCCGTATTCCGCATCCCAGCAGCAATACCATTAATCGTCAGCAGAGCTCCCCGCAACAATTCACCCTTGCTGTAACGGGAGTGAATCACCCCCGGAATCCCGCCAGTACCGTGCTGCCGCAAGCGTTTTAGCAGCGAAACCTGCAACAAACCCAAAGGCACAATCGTGGCATTTCGCAACTGCACGGATCGCTGCAACGACGGATCGCCGTCCAACAAACTCTGATGTCCGGTAATAGTTAAAACCAAATCCCGAATCAAGTAAAATTCGGCAGCCATTTGCTCGAACAAAGCCTGAAAACGCTCCTTGTCAGCAGCCAAAGCCAACTCCCGCACGTAGTGTTCTGCAATCTGCAAATCTACCTTCGATAAAGTCATTTCCACCTTGGAAATTACCATGTTAAAAAACGGCCATTTCAAGTAGAAATACTGCAAAAGTTTCATGTGTTCTTCCGGTTCCTCCAGCAAAAACTCTTGCAAAGCTGTGCCGACACCGTACCAAGAAGGCAGCAAAAAGCGGCTTTGAGTCCAGCTAAACACCCACGGAATTGCCCGCAAACCGCTGATGTCTTTCTTGCCGCCGCGACGGGCGGGGCGAGAACTAATTTGCAACTGACTGATTTCTTGAATCGGGGTAACCTGGTGGAAGAAATCGACCAAATCCGGCTGTTCGTACATTAAATGACGATAGTGCGATCGCGATTTTGCCGACAACTCCTCCATAATCTGATTCCAAGAGTCGATGCCATCAAAACCAGTATGCAGCAAACTCGCTTGAATTACCGCCGCGGCCACAGTTTCCAAATTGTAAAGCGCCAACTCCGGCAAAGAATATTTAGAAGCCAAAACCTCCCCTTGTTCGGTAATCTTAATTCGCCCGTTAATACTCTTTCCGGGCTGAGCCAAGATCGCCTTATAAGCAGGCCCGCCGCCGCGGCCTACCGAACCGCCCCGACCGTGAAAAATCCGCAACTCTACATTGTAGTTTTCTGCAACCATTTGCAAAGCTTTTTGGGCTTTGTGAATTTCCCAATTGCTGCTGAGGAAACCAGAATCTTTGTTGCTGTCGGAATAGCCGAGCATCACCTCTTGCAATCTGACATTAGGGATTGTGGATTGTGGATTTTGTGCGCTTTTATTCGCTACTTCCTGCGCCGCGTATCCTCCGGTTAACAAAGCTCGATAAAGCGGCAGTTCAAATATCTGCTCCATTACTTCCGGTGCTTTTTTCAAATCTTCCACTGTTTCAAACAAGGGGACTACTTGAATGCTACTAATTCCGGTTGCTGGATCGTAAAGTCCTGATTCTTTTGCTAACAGCAAAACCGCCAGCATATCGCTGACATAGTGGGTCATGCTGATCACGTAAGTTTCGCAAATTTCCGAACCGAATTCCTGGTGCATTTGCCGCAATATGCGGAAGGTATTAATCGTCTCGCAAGTTTTAGGAGAAAAGGGCAATTCTGCGGGAATTAAAGGGCGGCGAGTTTGCAGTTCAGTTGCGAGCCAAATGATACGCTCGCATTCCGACATTTCATTGTAAGACTTGGGCAAAATTTGCAAGTATTCAGCAATTTCGCTCAAAGCGTCGGAGTGTACTGTTGACTCTTGGCGGATATCTAGGTAAGCCAAGTTAAACCCGTAGATTTCTACTTGACAAAGCAGATTTTCTAAGTCCCGACAGCTTAAACCTGTTTCGACTAAATTGTGCTCGATGAGCTGCAACTCGGCCAAAAATTCAGTTCCCGATCGATAAAGGCCGGTCATTCCGGGATGTTCTGAGAGAGCTTCGCGATCCCGCTGCAACTCGTCTCCTTGGTACAGACGCCAATTGCGATCGCGCGTATTTTGCAACCGCTGGAGCACGTAGGCCAGCTTTAACCGATAGGGTTCTTGGCGGTAACGAATCGCCCATTGCTCGTAAACTTCGGGAAATTCCGATTTGTCGCGATCGAGAGATTCGAGCAATTCTGGCAATACGTCGCTCCAGTGCAGCGACAAACTCAACAGTTCGTTCAACTGCTTGACCGCATTGATATACTTGCACAGCACTAAATGGCGTTGATAGCAAGCAGTTTGCCAAGTTACTTTCGGAGTCACAGAAGGGTTGCCGTCCCTGTCCGAGCCCACCCAAGAACCGAACTTACAAAAATTGTAACTAGGCGGTTTTAGGTAAGGGTAAGAAGCGTGCAGAGCTTGCTTCAATCGGTGGTAGAGTTCGGGAATAGCATCAAACAGCACTTCCTCGAAGTAGTGCAGAGTATACTCCACCTCATCAAGCACCGTCGGCTTGAATTGGTGCAGCTCGTCAGTGCGCCACCAGAGGCGAATTTCTTCCATCAGTTGCTCTTGCAGGGTGGAAGCTTCCCAGGAAGAGACTGGGTAGGGGCTTTCAGAGTCTGTCCCCAACACCAAGAACTTCTCGTCAACTTGGTCTAGCTGTTGGAGAATCTTCGCCATCCGTCGCTGCTTGGTGCGGATCGTGTTGCGGACAATTTCGGTGGGGTGAGCGGTGAATACTAAGCGGATGTCTAACTGATCGATCAAGCGCTGGATTTGCTGGCTGGGCACGTTCAAGCGCAGCAGCATCGGGAACAGTTGGTGAAATGTTCCGGCGTCTTTGGT
>JBDTEI010000286.1:0-7166 GCA_039922675.1 Microcoleus sp. | reverse complement strand
AATCCCCAAGATTAAAGAATCAACAGTCTTTAACACGGTCGGAGTTTAGTGGCAAACTTAACTTGCAAATTTATTTAAGAGAACCAAACTTTAGTCGTTGTCCCAGTTTTCAGTACCTATCAGGTCAGCAATGCGATCGCGCAGCAAGAAGTCGCATTTTTCCAGTTCTCCTTCCACGCAAGCCCATTCTCGGGGCGGGATGAACTGACAAAGCGTGTATATAGGCTGTTGTCGGCTCAGTACGCCTTCGTGTACGAGGTGGCGTGCTTCATCTTGGATGACATCTAAAGAGTATTGGATTTTGATAGTAGACTGAATCATAATGCGCCCTCAAGGTTTTACTACTAAAAAATTATGGCCCTGCTAATAATATAATCGAAACTTACAAATATGTAAGTTATTTTTTGTCTGTATACAGAGATACTATTCGCTCGTCAATTTAAAAAAGTTATAGGAATGATGAGTCAGCGATTGGATCTATCTTGGGATGTTGAGACGCGGTACATTTTCCCAGATCACAGGCTGAGCTTCTGCAAAGCCCTATTCAGGACTTAAGCAGAGCTAGATTCCCGGTTTTCGGATGGATGCTTTGTCGCCAAAGGCAAAATTTTTGACGAAAAACCGGGTTGCTAAATTTAAGTTTTGACGCAGCAAAGGAAAGATTCAAGAGTCCAGCAACTCAAGCATTCCCCGTTTTGTCATCAATGCCGAACAGCAATTCTAGTGCCAGAGATTGCGCTACCGACATCTGCCCGAAACAAAATATATAAGGAATAGTCGGAGGGAAGTGTGGCAAAAATTGCTCTAAAACGTAGGGACTTCCGTAAATTACTACAGCTTGCAGTTCTCCCGTCGTTAATAATTTCTTAAACCAATCTTGAGCGGCTTCGGTCAAACCAGCACTGCCTCGGAAGCAATTGCCACGAATGAAAATTTGCAGCAGTGTTGGATAAAAATGCTCTGCGCTTGAATTATCACTCAAAGCGTTTGTGCGATCGTCAATTAGTTGCAATTCGTAACCAAACTGTTCGGGAAGGACGATCGCCGGAGTGTGTTTCCCCAAAAACTCGCAACCCAAAACATCATCTACAACGATCAAATTCCGTAAAACCTGGTTTTCTGAGGGCTTTTTCGCGACTAAAGGTAGATTTCCACCAAATTTCAAAGAATCTCGCAAAATGTCGGCAGCCGTTGCCCTTGCTTCTGGATTTCCTAGCAAACTTAAGTCGATCGAGTCGATCGACATTGAATCTGCTGCTTTTTCCTTTTCCTCGATCGACAAACCCACCTTAATTTTTGCCTGCCAAATTCGCTTGACAGATTCCTTGATTTGTGATACAGAAATCCTACCTTGAGTGACAGCTTCGCAGACCGCCAGAATTGCACCTTCCGGGTCAAGCGGCATCAACAAAACATCAGCACCAGCCTCAGCCGCCAAAACAGCAGCCTCGTTATGGCCGTACTTATTGGCGATCGCACCCATCACCAAAGCATCGGTGACGATCAAACCCTCAAATCCCAACTCTTCTCGCAACTTCCCAATCAAAATTTTGCGAGAAAGAGTAGCTGGAAACTCGTCATCCCAAGCTGGAATCAGCAAGTGGGCGCTCATCACAGCATCGACTCCAGCGGCGATCGCCTCCACAAAAGGAGGCAACTCAACAGCAGCCAATCGATCGGGCGAATGCGGCAAAACCGGCAATTCCAAGTGAGAATCAACCGCCGTATCTCCGTGGCCGGGAAAATGCTTAGCCGTAGTCAAAACCGGGTGTTTGAGAGCGCCTCGAATAAAAGCACTTGCCAATTTTCCGACAACTTCCGGTGTCTCGCCAAAAGCGCGGACGTTAATCACGGGATTGTCGGGATTGTTGTTAACATCAACTACTGGTGCAAGAATCCAATTGAGACCGATCGCCCTAGCTTCGATCGCAGTCACAGCGCCCATTTGTTCAGCATAGCGATCGGCCGCTTGCGGGTTGTGCTTCGCAATTTCAGCAATAGCCATCGGCGGCCCGAACCAAGTCGCCCCCGAGAACCGCTGGCCGACACCTTCTTCAATATCAGCAGCCAGCAGCAGCGGAAATTTAGCCCAAGATTGCAATTGGTGCGATCGAACTGCCAATTCCGCAGCACTTCCTCCCACCAAAATCACACCGCCCACGCCCAACTTTTCCAGATAATAGCGGAGTTTTTCCGCCGTCGGTTCCCAGGCCCGATAGCGAATTTGGTGGTCGAACAAGTAGCCTGAAGCGCGCACCACGAACATCTGGGCCACCAGTTCGGGCAAGGAAAGATTGTCAATCATGGGTAATTTGGAATTGTTGACTGTTGACTGTTGACTGTTGACTGTTGACTGTTGACTGTTGATTGCCTTCAGATGCTAATTAATCCTCGTCTGCTTCATCATCATCATCATCATCATCATCATCATCATTGGTCAATTTTTCGCCATCACCCGTCAATTCTTCGTCATCAAACATACCTGGTTTGCGATCGGCAGAAAGCTGATTCAACAGTATCAGCATTTTATCGCCGCGTTCCAAAGAACGGTCTTCGAGAAATATCACTTCCGGCGTCCGGCGCAGTTGCACCCGTTGGCCCAACTGGTTGCGGACGTAGCTAGTTGCAGATTTCAAACCCTCCATAGTCTCGGCCTTCGCCTCATCCGTACCGTAGATGCTGACAAAAATCTTTGTATGCTGAAGGTCTCCCGAAACAATTACATCGGTAACGCTAACGATACCCGCACCTACGCGATCGTCCTTGATTCCATTCAGCAACATCAGGCTGACTTCCCGTTTAATCATTGAAGCTACACGCTCAATGCGACGACTTGTAGCCATATCAACTATCCCCTACTTTCATATCAGCCATTTTCTATCAATTCTTAGTTTGGCACAAAGCTGTCAGAGGAAGTTCTGCCAAAAATGCGCCACAATGAATTCTGGCTACCCTAGCCGTGTCACGATCGCCAATCACAACATAAAAATTATGGAAAAAGAATTTACTATCGGTCAAAAAGTCCGAGTGGTGGCGATGCCGCCATACGTGAAAACTGCCGAACCGATGCCGATGCTGCGGGCTGCGAATCTAATTGCGATCGGGGCTGAGGGTGTTGTGCTCGATCGGCGTCCCGGCAATTATTGGGGCATTCGCTTTGAAAAAGGTGCTTTTCTCTTAGACAGTCAGTACATTGAAGCTGCTATTGACAGTTGACAGTTGACAGTTGGCAGTTGTCATTGGGAATTGTCATTGGGAATTGGGCAATTCTCCCTCTTCCCTCTTCCTTCTTCCCTCTTCCTTCTTCCCTCTTCCTTCTTCCTTCTTCCCTCTTCCTTCGGTCAACTGTCAACTCTTCAAGAAGCCAGCTTGGCCTCAAAAGCCAAAGAATTAACCGAAAAATCTCCCAAAATTTCCTCTAAATTAGGAGATGCGAAATTACAAGGTTGAGGCTTTCCCAAAAAATAACCTTGAGCGTAATCTACCCCAAGCTCCTTGAGTTTATCTATAACTGCTTGACTTTCTACATACTCGGCAATAGTTTTGATTCCCATAACGTGAGCAATTTTAGTTATAGCTTCCACCATGACAATATCAATAGGATTCTCTGCCAGATTCTTAATAAAATTGCCATCTATTTTGATATAATCAACCGGCAAGTTTTTCAAGTAAGCAAAAGAAGACATCCCGCTGCCGAAGTCGTCCAAGGCAAACTGACAGCCGAGTTCCTTGAGCTGCCAAATTAAGCTGGCTGCCTTGCTGAGATTGGCGATCGCCACGGTTTCGGTAATTTCAAAACAAATTATTTCCGGCGGTATTTGATAGATAGAAAACTGCTCTTGAATAAAGTCGATGAATTTTTCTTCGTTAAGGCTGTCCCCAGAAAGGTTGATTGCGTAAAGGCTGGGATGTTTGTCAAATGAGGATTGTGAATTATACAGAGAACAGCCAGCAGGCAAGGTAACTATTTTATCGCTGTCTTCCCCGGGGTTTTGGACTAATAAATTAGTCGTGAAGTTTTTAGATAAATTGCTAAATAAAGTGCGAATTACCCAGCGATCGATCGCGTGCATCAAGTTGTAGCGTTCCGCCGCCGGAATAAACGCCATCGGCGACACCAATTGACCGTTTGCAAGCTGGAGGCGGAGCAGGATTTCGCAGTGGGTGCCGGTGGTGGGAGAGTTGAGCAAAGGTACGATCGGCTGAGAGTACAAGCGAAAGCGATTCTCTTCTAAAGCTTGATGAATTTGCACCACCCACTGAGTTTCGCCGTGCTGTTTAATTAATTCCCGATCGCCGGCTTGATAAACTTGTACCCGATTGCGGCCTTTATTTTTAGCAGCATAGCAGGCAATATCTGCCGCGCTCAACACCCCAGATGTCGATGCTGTTTTGGGATTAATTGCCACCAAACCGATACTGACGCCGATCGAAAAAGTTTTATCTTGCCACCCAAACCGGAATCCCTGAATGCTTTGCAGTAGCAATTGTGCGACCTCTAAGCCATGTTCCGGGGAGCAATCGTACAGGAGTACGGCAAATTCATCACCGCCCAGACGCGCCAAAATATCGGTTTTGCGGATATTGCTTTTAAATAGCAGGCTGACTTGGCGCAGCAGTTCGTCCCCTGCAATGTGACCGGAAGTATCGTTAACTACTTTGAAGCGATCGAGATCCAAGTAAAGCATCACGTGTTCTTGACCGTAACCTTGAGCGCTGTGCAGGGCGTGTTCTAGCTGGTACTCAAATTCGTGGCGGTTGACCAATTGCGTCAGCGGGTCATGAGTTGCCTGCCAGGTGAGTTGCCGCGCTTGAGTTCGCACTTGGGTGACATCTCGGAACACAACGACGGCCCCGACAATTTGGCCGTTGCTGGCGTGGATGGGGGCGACGCAGTGGTCGATCGCAAATTCGCGGTTGTTGCGGGCAATCAGCAAGCTGTTGTTTCCTTGGTCAACTATTCGACCTTCGTACAAAGCGATTTGGGCGATATTTTCGATCGGCATCCGAGTAGTTTCGTCAACTATTCTCAGCACGTTGGCGAGGGGCAAACCTTTAGCTTCCGAGGTACACCAACCGGTGAGTTTTTCGGCAACTGGATTAAGGGTAGAAATGCAGCCGTCGCTGTCAGTAGCGATTACTGCGTCGCCGATCGATTGTAGAGTAACTTGAGCGAGTTCTTTTTCCTCAAAAAATGCTTGTTCCATGCGCTTGCGATCGCTAATATCCCGCTGCACAGAAACCCAGTGAGTGACGTTCCCCAACTCGTCAGGAACAGGGACGCTGTTGAGTTCCACCCAATAAGTTGAACCGTCTTTGCGGTAGTTGATCAATTCCAGGCGCAGCGGTGTTCGGCGAGAGAAAGCGCGGCGAATTTTGGCAACTTGAGCGCCATCGCTGTCAGGCCCGCGCAGACAACTCGGGGTTTGTCCGATAATTTCTTCGGGCCGATAACCGGTCATTTGGGTAAAAGCTTGGTTGACGTAAATGATGCTGGGATCGGAGATATCGCTGTGTCCCGCATCCATAATCACGATCGCGTCGTTAGCGTTAACTACGACAGATTCTAGGAGTTGCAGCCGCACCTCGGCCTGCTGGCGAGTAGCTATTTCCCTTTCTAGTCGGCTGTTAGTCAAGCTGAGTGATGCGATCGCTTTTTGCAATTCGCTAGTTTGTTCTGCGACTGAATCGTGCAGAATATCGATCGCGCCGGACATTTCCATCGGATCGAGCACGCGCAGCAAGCTACTTTGAGTAACTATTCCCAACAGTTCACCGCGTTCGCCCCTTACTAGCAACCTGCGGACTAAACGCTGCTGCATTTCCTGATGAGCTACCCACAGCGAGTCTTCTGGCTTGAGACTAAATAAGGGGCTACTCATCACTGTGAGGGCGATCGTTTGCGACAAATCTATATCTAAAGCTTGAAATTCCACAATATCCCGTTCTGTGACGATACCTACGGGAATTGGGAACGGCAAATTCATCGATAATTCTCTGGGTTCTGTAATTACCACACAGCTAACGCGGTGCTGCGCCATCAACTCAGCTAAACTCAGAACAGACGCTGAGCGAGGCGCTTGAATGACTTCTGCGGTCATTACTTCTTTGACGCTGTGCATTTTTAAGATATTTGCCGGTTGCACCATTGCTTGGCGAATGCTTTCCGGGGTAATTACTCCTAGGAGTTGACCGCTGCGATCCAATACTGGCAGGTGGTGAATTCTGTGTTGGCTCAGCAGAATTAGGGCGCTAAAAATGTCTCGATCTTCATAGTTTGTCAGCGTTGCTGTCGGCTGTCGCATAACTTCTGCGATCGTAACATTTTTTAATTTTTTGCCCGATGCAATCAAATCGACGAGATCCCTCTCGGTGAAGATTCCTTGCAATTGAGAATTTTGAGCAGATTGCGGGTCGGATTTTTCGATAGATGATTCCACAACAAAGACGCAGATACCTCTGGCATCTCTGAGGACGTTTGAGGTGTGCGGATTGGCAATTTCTGTTAGCTGCTGGTAGAGATTGGTTGTTGAAATGTCTGCGTTTAGAGGACAAGTCGAGCGCTGTTGGCCCATCAGGGTAATTACTTCTGCTAATGGGGTATTTGGCGCAACTGTCAAGGGGGAACAGTCAATTACTCGATCTAAAGTCGGTAGATACTTGGAGGAATCGTTTTTGAGCATATTTTATTCATTTTGGCGATCGCGCTGACTCTGCGAAATTCCCAAAAAACGCTACTTTCCAAGCAGTACGTGGATTTTTACAGCGCTGCGGAGACATAATTAAAATTTATTGTTAAAAATGCACCCGATCTTTGGTTGGGGATCTGGCCCGTGACGGATCTCGCTCTATCTATAAAGTTATAAGCCGATCTTTATTTTAAGTTAAATTTTAGGTCTCGTGACACTTTTATTAAAAATAGTCTATTCGTTTTGATTTTTTGGCGATCGAGCTATCTGCTAAAACTATCGATCGCATTGTCAATCAGATCCTTCTTTAGAAAGACACATCGGCGGCCAATTTTAGCTAATATAGAAGATGTTACTACAAAAAAGCACTGTCTTAAACTTGGAAATTGTTAAGTTTTGCGACATTAAATTTGGCGAGCTTTAGGAAACCATCTGTGCGCTGTCAGAGGCAATCGATATCACAGTAGATATGTGATA
>JBDTEI010000285.1:0-4176 GCA_039922675.1 Microcoleus sp. | reverse complement strand
ATGAAGTTTTCTAATTTGTGAGCCATCTTCTCTATCATTCCCTGCGAAGTATCTGCCGCCGATGCTTCTGCTTCAATACGCTTGACAGCATCCTCTGGAAGATTCAGCAACTGCACTAATTTTTGATAAGCTGCGGCTTCGTCAGCGTTGATTTTCGGTTCATCGGGAGTGCGAGAACTAGATGCAATCACTTCATAGCCAAGTTGCAAAACTAATTCCTTTTCCTCTTGAGTTTCTAGTTGGTGAATCAACTCATCAAGGGGAATATTTTGCATCACATAATCCCGAAGTTCCTGTTGCATTTGTTGTCCATCGGCATCTGGGGCAAACAAACGGCAAAAGCGATCGAGCATTAAATTAACTTCTTCGGTGGCGAGTTCGCCGTCAGCCCAGGCCATAGAAGCAACAATTCTTAGCAGGTTCATCTGGCGGGGCGTAATTGATGGAGGTGGTGGGGTTTGCATAATTAAAATTGCTAATTTGCTAATTGGGATGTTGAAAATTGGGAATTAGGAATTGCTCATTAGGAAAGAAAATTTAATAACTTAAACATCTGCTACACTTTTTTCTCTCCAGAACCTGCGAGGTAAACAGAGGCTCTGGCTCGCCCTAGAAGCATTACCAGATTGAGGGAAAATAACCAGCAAACATTAACGAGCAAATGAGCCAGTGAAAGACAAGAGAGGCAGAGCCTCGGGATCTGTATTACCAGGCAGAGCCTGGTAACGAGCACATTCGGGGGGGGACAAGAAAGAGCATTTTCAAAGTCCCCCGACCTAAGGGGGATTTAGGGGCATCTCGACTGCGCTAGAAGCGAGATTTCTCTTGGTTTTAGGGGATTGTTGACACTAAGGGGAATTTAAAAGTGGAAATTGAGCCTGATTCCGCTTTCCCCTTCCCCTTCATTTATCTCACAAATTCGATAGGGGAACACCCAGCCATCCAGTAAAGTTTTGTTTCTGAATTGCGCTGGGTCGATCGACTGGTACGATCGAGTAACGGCCAGGGCGCGGCTGGGCGAGAGTAACAGAACAAGTCCGCAGTTCATCTTGGTGAAAAACTGTCACTTCTAACGTGTCCCCCGGCTGATAATCTTTCAGCCTCTCGGCTACTTGTTCGGCATTTACCCGAAAACCTGCGATCGCCAGCAACTCGTCCCCAGCGTCAATTCCCGCAAATTGTGCCGGAGATCCTGCTTCGACAAATTTAACCGTTTGCCGCCCATTTTCCGGCCCCAACATCCAACCAATCCGAGGCGTTTGGTCAGTTTCATCTACCAAAATTTGCAGCCCGAAAGGTTCCAGATATTCGTTATAAGGCAATTCTTCTGTGCCGTCTACATAGCGCGCAAAAAAGTCGCTCAAATCCATGTCGGCGACAGACTCGATCGCACTTTGCAACTGTTCGGGAGTAAAGCCTATTTCTGCCGGGAGCGAGTGTGAATTTAACTTGCCATTTGATGTCAGATGCGCTGGCTTAGCCTCTGTTCCAGACTTCAGGGCAGAATCTTCGTTTTCAGCAGAATGACCATTTCCAAACTGCTGCCACATCAAACGCATCACATCGTCGAGCGATCGGGCGTTGCCATGTTTTGCCCGAATCAACAAATCCAGCAAAAACGAAACAACTTCCCCTTTCAAATAATAGGATATCTGCGAATTGTCGCTATTAGCATCCCTGCGATAAAGTTTAATCCAAGCATCCCAACTCGACTCGCTCGCAGGCTGCACGTTCCGCCCCGGAGTCATCTGCAAGCGAGTGATTTCTTTAGCTAAATTTTGGAAATAACCCTTGACGCCGTAGAGACCTGCTCGAAACGGAATCACCAAATCGTAATAACTGGTCGTGCCTTCACAGAACCACAGAGAAGTAGTGTAGTTTTCGTTTTCGTAGTCAAATATTTCGAGAGCTTTCGGTCGAATGCGCTTGACATTCCAGAGGTGAAAAAACTCGTGAGCCACCAATTGAATAAACCGTTCGTACTTGTCCTTAGCCCGAAAACCAAACCGCGAATAGTTAAGAGTGCAGCTATCCTTGTGTTCCAAACCGCCAAAACCCGAGCCGGATAAATGCAGCAAAAACACATAGCGATCGTAAGGCAAACCGCGGAACATTTCAGCCTCGACTTCGATCACTTTTTGGATGTCTCGAATCGCCCGACTTGGTTCTAAATTGCCTTGTCCCCAAACTACAAGCTGATGGGGTTTTCCCATCACTTCAAAATCGTAGGACTCGTGATAGCCAATCTCAAAAGGACTATCGACCAGGGTGTCAAAATCCGCAGCAGCGAAAGTAAGATTCTGGTCAGAAACAGGTGGCAAAGTTGTTACCGTGCGCCATTCCGGCTCAGGTGGCACAACTGTCACCGTATAGCAGTTGTGCTCAAAACCTGGTAAGAAAAAGCACAGAGCCGCTGGATTGAAATAACCGTGAGTCGAGTCTAAATGATTGGTTCGCACTGTCAGTTCGTTGGCAAAAATCCGGTAGCAAACCGTGACATCTGATACTGAATTTGTCTCGATTTGCCAGTGATTTTTGCTAATCTTGCGCCAAGGTAAAGCACGCGCGGCGCAGCTCTCCCGTAGGGAATCGCCCGATCGCGAGCTAAAATCTTGCAGGTGGCGGGCGTACTCTCGAACCAAGTAAGAACCGGGAGTCCAGACAGGCATTTTTAAATCAAGAATCGGCTCCGACCAACCTTGCACGCGCAAAGTCACTTCAAACAGGTGGGATTCAGGATTGGGCATCGCCACCGAATAGTGAATGGTCGGTGCCGTTAGTTGTCCGCTCGCGCGGCCGGCAGCGGACGAGGTATCCAAAGAAGTGACATCAGTCATTGACTTGCCAAATTCATCAAGTGCTTGAGGTTGATCAAATGGATAGTTTGGTGGTCTGGATCGATTTTGATCCAGCCTTTACTATCTAGTTTTTCCATAATTTTGCTGGTTTCATCTAAGGTGATATCTGTCACATCAGCTAAGTCTTGATAAGGGATGTTGAAGATATCTTTGCCTTCAGCAGTTTTTTGACCGTAGTTTTCTGCCAGCTCGACTAAGGTATTTGCTAGTTTAACCGCAGGCTGGCGGTTCAGCAGTTGAGAGCGGAGATTGGTTTGGCGCAGCCGCCGCACCATCAGTTGCAGCATCCGGTGGTGCAATTGCGGGTCTTTAAACAGGGTTTGGATAAATCGCTGAGCCGTGACGCTGATTAGCCGCACGGGCGATAGAGCAAGTACGTCATTCGATCGGGGAGATTCGTCAAGAATGGCCATTTCGCCGAAGAAGGCTCCCCGTCCTAAAATAGCCATTGATACAGCTCGATCGTTTGACAGACGCCGGACTTTGACCCAGCCGGACACCACAAAATAAATTGCGTTGCCCCAAGAATCCTCCATCACCACAGCTCGGCCTGGGGGATACTCATGCTTAACGGCATTGGATAGCAGCCCTCCCAAGGTTTCTGGGTTAGCACCCTTAAATAGAGGGAACAGCTCACTGAAAGCTTCTGTCTTCATGCAAACTCGCGGAGGTGGGAAATTTGATTAGGCGACACCCAACAGCTAGGGAACGATCGCTGTTTGAGAAAACAAACAATCTGTTGCTGCTACATAAGATTGACACAAAGCCAACGAGACGGACATCTCAGACACAGCGGAAACTTACTTCTCATAGCTCCTGTAATTGATGATAAGGGTACAGGGGCGCGCTTCACCTAAAATTATTGGCAGATTCTTTAATCTTAAACGGGTTTACAAGCGTCCCACTGCCTGTTGAACTTTGCCCAACAGAGCTTCTATGTAGTCCGGCCAGCCGATCGCGATCGACTGCGTGTGGGCCAGAGACTCCGGCTCGATCGCATCTGGAGTCCACCTCAGCGGTTGACCTTGCAAATCGCAACAAACCAATCCGGCTGCTTTTGCTAGGGCCAGAGGGCCGGCGGTATCCCACACTTTAACTCTGCCGTTGAAATACAGGTACAAACCGGCTCGACCTTGTATGACTTCCATCACCTTTAAGCCAAAGCTTCCCAGCGAGTAAAATTCGGCTCCCGGGATGTTTTGGGCGATCGCCCCGGCGTAGTTTTTCTGGTCTCTGTCGCCGAGAATAATTTTACAATTGAACGGTGTCGGAGCGGGGGGTTTGCAAAGTGCGATCGGCTGCGGCGATTGATTTCCCA
>JBDTEI010000284.1:0-7879 GCA_039922675.1 Microcoleus sp. | reverse complement strand
TCGGCAAAGGTGGCGCCCAACCTGCGCTGCTTGCTGTCGAGGGCTCGTTGTCCTTCTATTTTCGCCCAAGAAGTGCCTCCGGCTCCGGCAATGTCGATCGCACTTACTCCAGCCGCGAGCAATTTCTGTGCCATTTTTCCAGAAATACCGTTACCGACTTCTTTAGCAATCACCGGTACTGGTAATTTATCGCACAATTTAGCAATTTTATCGAGCAGTCCTTTAAAATTAGTATCGCCTTCGGTTTGAACGCATTCTTGCAGCGGATTTAGATGTAAAATTAGGGCGTCGGCTTCAAGAATATCGACAATTTTTTGACACTCTTCCAAACCGTAATTGTAGTTTAGTTGAACGGCTCCGATATTAGCAAATAGTAGAATATCGGGAGCGCGGCGGCGCACGGCAAATGTAGGAGCAAGTTGAGGGTTTTCGACAGCGCATCGCTGGGAACCTACGCCCATCGCCAGTTTGTATTCTTGGGCGACATCGGCGAGGCGATAATTGATGGTCTGGGCGAGTTCTGTGCCGCCCGTCATTGACGATATTAGCAGGGGTACGGCTAGTTTTTTGCCGAGAAATGTGGAGCTTAAATCGATTTGGGTGCGATCGATTTCTGGCAAACAGCAGTGAGTAAAACGGTAGTGTTCTAGTCCGCTGGTAGTTTCGCGAAATTGTACGTCTTCTTCGAGGCAGATCCGGAGGTGGTCTGCTTTGCGGGTTTCGGTTTGCGAGGGCGAGGTTAGCGGCAAGTTCACAGTGGCTATTTGGGGAAAGAGTTCTTAGTTGGATTGGAGGGGAATCTTATTTTACTATTTTATTGTCAACTTGGAACGGTCATCGGCATTCCATTATCCGAAGGTTTTAACTTCAGTAAAAAAGGCACTGCTTTTTGCACCCATGCTTTGACAGACGTGTAACTTGCCGCATCTTCTCCGAAACAAATGTCCAGCATATCGGTGTGAATTATCCCCGGATTCAAAGGAACCGCCGCCATGCTTCGGGGCAGTTCTTGGGCGAGGGATCGCGTCAGTCCTTCGATCGCCCATTTAGAAGCGCAATAGGGTGCGACTTCCGGCGAAGTTGACCTTCCCCAACCCGAACTAAAGTTGACAATTATGCCACTTTTTCTCGCAATCATTGCCGGGACAAAGTGGCGAATCACATTAGCTGTACCTTTAATATTAACATCTATTAGCTGCGAAAATTCTTCGCTGCTGACCAACCAAAGCGGCGCGGGATTGTTGACTAAAGCTGCATTGTTAATGAGTAAGTCGGGCGGCGAGTAATGAATCAGAATTTCTGTTGCCCAAGCTTTGACTTGCTCGTCGCTGGCGACATCCAAACAAGTAAAATGGTGGGGCGCACTATATTTATGCTTGAGTTTTTCCACCGCTTCGGAAGAACGGGCGCATCCTAAAACTGTGTGTCCCAATTCAATAAAATTTTCGGTCATGGCGAGACCGAGACCGCGACTGACTCCAGTAATTACAATTAATTTTGTCATAGAGTTGCTGCAATTTTGAGATTAAGTAATAGAATACATATTGACGGGGCAGTTGACAAATCATCGCAGAGGGAAACCATGAAAGTAAAAGCAGCAGTTGCTCGCAGTGCCGGTCAACCTTTGACCGTTGAGACGGTAGATCTGGAAGGGCCCCGGGATGGCGAGGTGCTAGTGGAAATCAAAGCGACGGGTGTTTGTCACACTGATGCTTATACTCTTTCTGGCGTCGATCCCGAAGGTTTGTTTCCTGCGATTCTCGGCCACGAGGGAGCCGGGATTGTCGCAGATGTTGGGGCGGGAGTAACGAGTGTCAAAAAGGGCGATCGGGTAATTCCACTTTACACTCCCGAATGCCGCAACTGCGAATATTGTTTGAGCTGGAAAACGAATCTCTGTCAAGCAATTCGTCTCACTCAAGGCCAAGGCGTGATGCCCGACGGCACGAGCCGATTTTCAATTAATGGTGAGAAAATTTTCCATTACATGGGAACTTCTACCTTTGCTAATTATACAGTATTGCCAGAAATTGCGGTAGCCAAAATTCGCGATGACGCTCCTTTTGATAAAGTTTGTTTGATTGGATGCGGCGTCACCACCGGCATCGGCGCTGTCATCAATACGGCGAAAGTCGAACCAGGTTCTAATGTCATAGTTTTCGGATTGGGCGGCATTGGTTTGAATGTAATTCAAGCGGCTCGCATGGTGGGAGCTAACATGATTATCGGCGTAGATTTGAATCCCGACAAACGAGCAATGGCGGAAAAATTTGGCATGACTCACTTTGTCAATCCCCGCGAAGTCGAAGGCGATTTAGTGCCTTATTTAGTAGATTTAACCAAAGGCGGAGCTGATTACACTTTTGAATGTATAGGTAACGTTAATGTGATGCGCCAAGCTTTGGAATGCTGCCACAAAGGTTGGGGCGTGAGCGTAATTATTGGGGTAGCGGGAGCAGGTCAAGAAATTAGCACCCGCCCGTTTCAGCTAGTAACTGGTAGGGTTTGGAAAGGCTCGGCTTTTGGCGGGGCGAAGGGCAGAACTGATGTGCCAAAAATTGTTGATTGGTACATGGATGGTAAAATTGATATTGATAGCTTGATTACTCAGGTAATGCCGATCGAGCAAATTAATGAAGCCTTTGATTTGATGCACCAAGGCAAGTCAATTCGTACAGTTTTGACATTTTGAACAAAAATCTTGCTCTCTTCTCTCTTCCTCTGCGCTCTCTGCGCTCTCTGCGGTAAAATAAAGCCCATTCAGAAATGAAAGAGAATTAATATGCTCTCTAAATCCCTCAAACTGGAAAAACAATATAAAAGTTTTGGCGGCAAACTAGGATTTTACAGCCATCAATCGTCAGCCTGCAACAGCGAAATGAAATTCACTGTTTATCATCCGCCCCAAGCCCAAACTCAACCCGTACCAGTCCTATATTTTCTATCAGGTTTAACCTGCACGGAAGAGAATTTTATGGCAAAAGCGGGGGCGCAGCAATTCGCGGCAAAATACGGGTTAATGCTGGTAGCGCCCGACACTAGCCCGCGCGATACTGGCATTCCTGGAGAAGATGACGATTGGGATTTGGGAAGTGGCGCGGGTTTTTATGTGGATGCGACAGTTGCACCTTGGAATTCTCACTATCGAATGTACAGTTATGTGGTTGATGAATTACCGAATTTAATCGCGGCTAATTTTCCAGCGATACCGGAAAAACAGGGAATTTTTGGTCATTCGATGGGCGGACACGGGGCTTTGATTTGCGCCTTGAAAAATGGCGGTCGCTATCTTTCCGTTTCGGCTTTTGCGCCTATTTGCGCGCCCGTGCGCAGCCCTTGGGGACAAAAAATATTCGGACACTACCTCGGCAGCAACAAAGAGAGTTGGAAGGCTTGGGATGCGAGCGAGTTGGTTCTGGAAAAGCAAGACAACCGTCAGATTTTGATTGACTGCGGCACGGCTGATTCTTATCTTGCTGACGGGCAATTGTTGCCGGATATGTTCGCGGCTGCTTGTGCAAAAGCGGGACAGCCGCTGACTTTAAGGATGCAGGAAGGTTACGATCACAGCTATTATTTTGTGGCGAGTTTTATGGAGGATCACATTCGCCATCATGCGGCTGTTTTGTGTGAGTAAAATTTGAAAAATAGACCTTGAAGTAGGGTGCGTCAGAGAGAGATTTTTGCGAACAACCCACAATTTCAAAACTGACGCACTCCTCGAATAAATGGTGCGTCAGAATGGAATTTTCGGTGATGATTAAGAATCACTAAACTGACGCACCCTACAATGTTAATTCAGATCGATCGCAAATACCCACTCTTTGTACTTACTGTCGCGATTTTCAATAATTCCCGTCAGTTTGTCCAAAATCTTTTCGGTGATGGGTCGGCTTTTGGGCAATTGATAGTTTTCTATTCGGTTAATTGGCGTAATTTTGGCTGCGGTTCCGCACAGGAAAATCTCGTCAGCAATCAACAGTTCTGATTTGTCAACTGGCCTTTCTGTTACTTCTATTCCTAAGTCTCTGGCGATGGTAATTACGCTGTCTCTGGTGATTCCTTCGAGAATATCTTGGTCGAAACCTGGAGTAATTAATTTGCCGTTTCTAGCGACAAATATGTTCATTCCTGAAGCTTCGCTGACTTTTCCTTGGGTGTTCATCATAATCGCTTCGTCGAAGCCGGATTCTACTGCTTCTGTTTTGGCTAAGGCTGAGGTGATGTAGGCGCCGCTAATTTTACCTCTTAAGGGCAAGCTGCGGTCTTCTTGGCGGTACCAAGAGCTAATTCTACAGTTTACTCCTGCTTTGGGTAAATAGTCTGATAGTTCTAATCCATAAACAAAAAAGTCTGTTTCTACGTTGTGCAGTCGCGGGGCTATTCCTAAGCTGGATGTGTAGACAAAAGGACGGATGTAAAATGATTTGGTGGGCTGGTTTTTTTTAACAAAATCAGTGATTACTTGTTGGATTTTGCTGGCTGGCAAATCGCAGTGGAGGAAGCTGGCACTTTGACTTAATCTTTGACAGTGGTGGTCTAATCTAAATAGTAAGATGCGATCGGCATTTTGGGGGTCGGGAATTCCTCGCAACCCGCCTAAAACTCCGGTTCCGTAGTGCAGGGCGTGGGTGGCTATGGAAATGTTGGCGTCGGTAAATGGGAGAAATTGGTTTTGAAAGTAGGCAATTGGTAGAAAACTATCCATGATTTAAGCTGGAGATGAGTTGGGCTGTCCGTGAGGAGTGGTGAATTGGGTTATACTACCATACGTTAGACGATTTTAGATACTTCGGCTTAGCGAGCGTACAAGTTTTAGATTCTTCGACTTCGCTCAAAACAAGTTTTAGATTTTAAATTGAGAATGATTGATGACTATCGGGCTTTGGCGCTTGCAGACAGTTGCATTTTTTGTTGAAACTGGGATAATTTCTTTGTGGTTATATCGCTCGATAAAATAATATAAATAGCGGTCAGGTTGGGAGATAATTGTATTGTTTTGAGAAAGAGTGCGATCCTCTTTGAGGGCTTCGCTAACGACTGCAAGCAAATATCAACGAAGGGGTAACTGTGGCACGTAAATGTTTCATCATTGAAATGGGGATGGGTATAGACCAGCACGGGCAGGAACCGACTGTAGCGGCGGCCAGGGCTGTACGAAATGCGATCGCCAATAATGCTCTGTTAGGCGTCTGGGAAGTCGCTGGTTTGACAGATCCCAATCAGATGATTGTTGAGGTAAAGGTGGCTGTTCCTTACCCGGAACAAGTGCGGCCAGATGATGTGTTGGCGGTGCTGCCTTTTGGTACCAAAACTCTGATTGTGGAACAAGGAGGCATGATTGTGCCTGGAAGGGCGATCGCCTCTCTGAATGATAAAAATGATGAAATGCTGATCGCTGTGGCGGCTGTGACTGTTTTTGTAGACACTGAGGACTAATTTTTGGTTGTTTGAATAAATCGGCGGTGAAGTGCGATCGCCCGTGAGAAAATTATTAATTTAGGCTAAGTTCCGGAGCAGTAAAAATAGAGTCCGATCGCACTTGCACGCGATCGGACTCTAGCTAATATTAAGGCTGGCTGACATCTGCCAACATTTGGTTGACCATTTGCAAGTGCGCCTGAAGGTTGGGCAATTTCTGGGTAGCCCAAGCCTTCAACTGGGGATCTTGTCCTTGTTGAGATTGAGCCTTAAACAAAGCAATAGCCTGATTGTGGCTGTCGATCATCGCCTGCTTGTAAGCTGCGTCAAAACTTGCACCGGAGAGTTCCGAAAGTCGATCGGTCATAGCTTTGTTCTGGCTGCTGATCTGCTTGGGTAGTTCAACGCCTTTTTGCATTGCTAACCGCATCAGTTCTTGATTTACCTGCGTGTGTTCCGTAACCATTTTTTGCCCGTATTGTTTGACAGCAGCACTAGAGCCGCGCTGCACCGCGCCTCTATGTTTTCAAGCTTTCAATAGTACGATCGCCCGAAACTAGCGATCGGGCGCTGTACGGTTTTTCCGAAACAAGTTGAGCAAACCAAACGCGCCCAAAATGCCCAGCCACCCCAAATTGTTGTGGCGATCGTGCCGATCGCTCAAAACTCCAGAATTAGTATCAGCCGGCGCCACTGTCGTACCGTCTGTCGTACTGTCTGTGGCGCTTCCAGTTGTACCAGTCGTACCCGTTGTACCGCTTGTATCGCTACCAGTCGTACCCGTTGTACCGCTAGCACTGCCGCCTCCCGACTGGGCACAAGCAGGCACTGCTAAGGAAACCGTTGCTAAACCTAAAGTACAAGCGCCTGCTAAAACAACTTTCAACAATTTAGAAGATTTCATGGTTATACTTGCTTGGGTCTTGTAGAGTCCTACGATCGCTTTTGATTGCCCAAACCGCAGGGTAAAATTGACAGCGTAACGTGCAACTTTTTTAACATTCGCTGCGGGATCATGAAGGTAAGGGAGCAATTCTATTCCCGTCCCCTCGATAATTTTCACAATGGAAACTTACACCGCAACCTCAATAGTTTATAAGTTATTCCTGATCGTGCAAGTTCGACATTTATCTTTAGGAATACTTGGCAAAATGGCGTTTTATTTCAGGTAGTGGATGATATTTTATTTGGCGCTTCACTAGCTACCTCAAAACTTACCGCTGGGGAGAGAAACCCGGTTTTCTGAAAATTATTGGGTTAGCGTTTCGCTCGCTTAGATCCATTATATGAGTTGGTTTAAGATTTTTTTGAGTGCTATTTTTCCTTAACTTGCTGCTGGAAGTTTTGACCCTGGCTGTATACCGCTCCAACTTTGCTAAAAAACTAAATTATCTCAAAATTGTTCGGAGTCGCCACAACGCCTGCAACCTCTCAACGGCAAGGCTTTTGACTCAATTTTGACAGGTGGCGTCACCTTCGGATCAAGGCAAACTGAAGGTTATTCGAGCGGGGCTGGCGCGACATTCGATTAAGCAGCCGTGGTGCACTCGTCAGAATTTCTGGTGAGTGCGATCGACCAAACCCTGATATAGTAAAGTCAAAGGTATGCCAGAGAGCGCTTGTTCTCTAACTAATTTCCCCAGCCGACATCAACTATGCTGCATCGAATTCTGGCCAGAAGTCGCTATCTCATGTTAATCGCTGTACTCGGTTCTTTTACAGCCTCTGTAACGCTGTTGATCTACGGTGCCCTGGAAACTATAACTACCATCGGCTACGCTCTAACGGCAGGAGCTGTTTCCAGCGAAAACTCGAAACAACTGATTCTGTCCTTTATCGAAGTTGTAGATTTGTTTTTGCTAGCTACAGTATTTTATATTACTGCACTTGGACTTTACGAGCTGTTTATTGACGAGCGCATTAAAGTACCCCACTGGCTGGAAATTCACACCATTGACGACCTCAAAACCAAACTCACCAGCGTGATAGTTGTCGTATTGAGCGTATTGTTTCTCGGCGAGGCAATTAAGTGGAAGGGCGATCCGAACATCCTGCCCTTTGGAGTGAGTGTCGCTTTAGTAATCGCTGCACAGACGTATTTTCTGAGTTCGCAAGTGAAAAAGCCGAAGTCAGATTCATAGCTGTGCGATCGTGGAAATTACCCAAATCCCGCGCCGCTACCAACGGCAAGAAAATTGCTTTTAATTCAGGTTTCTAGTAAGGAGTTTAGTCATTCCTATATTGAGAGATTTAAGAAGTTTATAAAATAGCTCTTGCGACGGATGGCTGCACTATTATTTATTGGATACCTTTAAAAAAAGTAAACTTTGTTACAGAATTTATGCTAACTTCATCCCATCCTCTCAAGCAGGTATTCCACTGCCCCGAAGAATCAGACTTTTACTCGCACTGCTTGGAAAGTTTAGTGTTAAATGCCAGGGACAAATATCGACTTATA
>JBDTEI010000283.1:0-12281 GCA_039922675.1 Microcoleus sp. | reverse complement strand
TGAACATTCCCCTGTATCCGGGCGGCGGGATAGCTGAATACCGCAGTGCCTTTGAATCTCTTGTGGTGCCGTTTTTGTCAAATTTCAAACCGGATTTGTTGATTGTCAGCGCCGGTTACGACGCTATTGCGTCCGATCCGCTGGCGAACATGAATCTGGCGCCGTCAGATTTCGGGACTTTCACCGGATATTGTCTACAAATCACTCGCCGCATCGCCTTTGGTTTGGAGGGCGGTTACGCGCTGAAAGAGTTGGCCGAGTCGGTGGTGGCGACTATTGACCGATGCCTCAATTAGCTGAAAAATTGGCAGACGTTGAGAATGGGTTAGGACGGGATTGACAGCAATGGCGGGCGATCGCTAAAGTTGAGATTTGTCGATCGCCCGATCGGTCTTCTTCGCTTCTTCCCTCCTTCCCTCTCACCTCTTCCCTCTTTCCTCTTCTTCCTTCCTTCTGTGACAAACGTCACAAATTTTAAAGATCTGAATCACTGGGCGTCCCAGTCTCGGTCACAAATTTGTAGCGTAAAAATCACACCGTGTCAATGTTTTCGATCGCACAAATCACCGATCGCACAGAGCATAATATAATTACAACGAGCCTGTATAAATTTTATCTATCTCAATCAACTAGGAGGTTTATCATGTCAGTCTCCCCAATGACAACACTCGAAGAGTTATTTGGTCAAGTTATGTTCTCCAGCGTCGTAACTCGCCACGACCGGAGACAACTCAGATCCGCACTCTTAGAAAGAACGCTGAATGAAGATGAGTATGCCATTATCAACCGACTGCTGTACAATGTGCGTCGCGGTTGGGTCAAAATTGTTGATTAAAGACACGAGAGCCAACTCCGCTTACAGGAAGTCAAAAGTAGAACTTGCCACCTAGGGAAGTTTTTCGTGTTTAATAGCTTGACAGCTTGATGTGTTTGAGAGTGGCATTAATGATAAAAATAGCGATCGACATAGCCTAGAAGTAGAGATAATTATAAAATAACAGGTTTTGGGTGCATCTCTACTTGTTGAAAAAATATGAGTTTTGAGTTGCTAACTAAAAAGTTATAATCAACTCAAAACTCAATTTTTTGGGAAGTTGAAATATGAGATTAGAGATTGGGAAAGACTGAGGGCGAGCGGGTGGGGAACCGCGATCGAGTTGAGATTTTTTCCACAAATATCAAAAATTAAAACAATCAGCAGTTTCCCATTGATGAGGATACTGCTACGATCGCCAGCACAGAAAGTCGCAGAGGTCGATCGCACATTTCGGCAAATTAAGCCCAGAAGTGTCAAAATATTAACAACCAGTTCATCCTTAAAATATATGGCTCCCGCCGTTTTAATTGAAAATCTTCAGAAACGCTACGGCACTGTAGAAGCCGTTAAAGATGTTTCCTTCAAGGTAGAACCGGGGGAAATATTTGGTTTGCTAGGGCCCAACGGTGCAGGCAAAACCACAACCCTGCGGGTACTTTGTACATTGAGTGCGCCTGATAGCGGGCGTATTGAAGTATCAGGCATTTCAGCAGTCAGCCAGCCGAGAATGGCGAGACAGAAACTAGGCTACGTAGCCCAAGAAGTCGCTCTCGATAAGGTGTTGACAGGGCGCGAACTCCTGCAACTGCAAGCAGCGCTTTACCATTTGCCGCGCCATACGATTAAAGGGCGGATTGACAAAATGGTGCAACTCCTCGGTTTGGAGGAGTGGGAAGATAAAAAGACGGGCACCTATTCCGGCGGTATTCGCAAGCGTCTCGACTTGGCTGCTGGGTTGCTTCACCAGCCTGATGTTTTGGTGTTAGACGAACCGACTGTGGGGCTCGATATTGAAAGTCGGTTGGTGGTGTGGAATTTCCTGCGGCGCTTGCGGGAGGAAGGTACGACGGTGTTGATTACCAGCCATTATCTCGAAGAAGTGGATGCTTTAGCCGATCGCGTGGCGATTATTGACAAGGGTACAGTAATTGCAGAGGGAACGCCCCAGGAGTTGAAAAATCGGGTTGGGGGCGATCGGGTAACTTTGCGAATTCGGGAGTTTTCGCCACTGGAAGAAGCCCAAAAAGCCCAAGCTTTAATGCAATCTCTGCCTTTTGTACAAGAAGTAATTATCAACAGCGCCCAAGGAAATTCTCTCAATTTGGTAGTTGGTGCCCAAAGTGACGCGCTTGTGAGCATTCAGCAAGCATTGAAAGATGCCGGACTTCCTACTTTTGGGATTGCTCAATCTCGCCCGAGTTTGGACGATGTTTATTTGGCTGCTACGGGTAAAACTTTGTTGGATGCGGAGTTGGCGGCTGCTAGCAATCGGGATTTGAAGGCCGAGCAAAAGCAGGCGATGCGGTCTTAAATTATACCAATTGGTGAGCCGAAAAACCGCCAGGGACTTAAGTCCCTGCCGGACTGAGCGGCGCGCGGGGTGAGAAACCCGGTTTATTCACAGATTTCTTGTCGCCCAACCAGATTTTTCTGAGCAACCGGGTTTCTTTTTTTACACATCTAAAACTTGTTCTGCTGTCAGCGCTAATTCTGGGAAAGTTCGGGAAACAAGTCGCTCATTTCCTCGGAAAGCAGTCATTTGATAAACGCCATTTTCATCAAGCAGGTAAACAAAAACTGTAGGTACTTTCGGATTACCTAAATAATCGCGACTTCCCAAAGCTAAATAATCGACAATCCAGTATTCCGAAATTCCCAGCCGCTGATATTTATCCAGCTTGTCGATATAATCATCTTCCCAATTTGTCGAAACAACTTCTACAACTAATTGCAGCGGTTCAGTTATGGCTGAGGGGGCGAAAGGCTGTGATTCCCAGAGAGTTTTATTTATTACACTAACATCAGGATGACGGCCTTGTTCTCTACCATTTGAGGTTAAAGTCCTGACTACAATTCTGCCAGATATCCTGTAATTCAGGTTGAGGCGTTTCACTTCGTCTTGGAAGGTATTTTCAAGAAAATCAGCTACATTTTCGTGCAGTCTGATTGTCGGTAAGATTTTGACAATTTCTCCATTAACAAGTTCATAGCGGCCGTCTTCGTCGGGAAGTTGCTGGATGAATTGCTTAAAAGTGAGATTCTGCTTAATTTGGGTAGGAGTTGCGGTCATGGTTGATTCTCATTTATCTATAATTTATGGAAAATAGCGATCGAGAAAATCCCTCGCTGTAACAATAACAATCCCTTCATATTCCTGCAATACTAACAAATCCAAATCCCCCGTAACGATCGCATCAGCCTCAGCAACAATTGCCGTAGCTAAAATCATATTGTCATTACGATCGCGTAAAGTAGGTACATTGAGCTCCGAAATTGGAGAAACTTGCACTAATGCTCGTGTTGCACTCATCAAACTATCAACAGTAAAACCCAACGATTGTAACTTAGCCTGTAATTTCTGTTTACTGAAAGTGTTTTGTAGTTCTGCCAATATCGGTTCAAAAGCACAAATTCTGAGTTGAGAATTTCTAGCCAACCTAAATAAACGAGCCGGGATAGCTCCCCACAACCAACCTGATACAAAGACATTAGTATCTATGACAACTCTCATTTTAAAATCTCCGTTTTAGAGCGTTGTTCGCGACGCACTTCCCGGACGAGTTCATAAATTTCCTCTGTCGTTAATTCATTAGGATCGGGGTTAGCTGCTTCTACGCGCCGTTCCCATTCCTCCCAGTCAAAACCTGCTTTCAGCTTATCAAAAACAATGCTATCTGCTGTAACTGTAACTGTATATTCATCCCCTGGCTTTAGTTGACTTTCAATCTCAGCCGGAATTTCCAGCTTACCGTCGGGACTCACAGCAACAGTAATATTAAATTTCCGAAGATATTCTTGCAAGTGTTCAACAACTAAATCTTGCATAGTTGGTGGCAGAGATTCCATGATTTTGACCAAAGTGGCGATTCCCTACGGGATAGCTACGCTTCACGCACTTGATGACATCAACTTATCCTCCAATCTTGTTAATAGTTCTGAAACTAAATTATTAATATCAGGACTTACGTATAACCCGTGAAAAACAGATGCTGCGATTGCTTCGCTAAGAGCTAGCAATGACAGAAGCACGTTATTGATGGTTAAGTCCTGAATATGTAGCGTTCACCAATTTTACCACAAACTTATCCTGTCATGCCAGCTACTCAATGAACGCGCTACCCCCGCCCTCTCAACTCCAAATAGCCTATAATCAAACCAGCCTGCAAAAATCCCATTCACCATATTTCCTGTAAAAATAATCACCACAGTCAAAATCAACAAGCAATTATGAGCGGTACTGTCACATCCCCCAACAACCTCAACCAGCAGCGATCGCCCTCAACGGCTGTTACACCCCCCAACAGTTCCCTGCTGGCCGACTTTATTCAAGAAACATTAGCCTTAACCAAGCGCCTGTTTATTCAATTGCAGCGCCGCCCCTCGACGCTAGTTGCAGGAATTATTCAGCCGCTGATGTGGTTGGTTTTATTCGGAGCTCTGTTTAAAAATGCACCCGCCGGCTTGTTCGGCGAAAGCCAGAATTACGGACAATTTCTCGGCGCAGGCGTGATTGTTTTTACTGCATTTGCAGGAGCGCTGAATGCCGGTTTACCCATTATGTTCGATCGCGAATTCGGATTTCTCAACCGCCTGTTAGTCGCGCCCCTAGCTTCGAGATTTTCCATAGTCCTAGCTTCGGCGATTTTCATCGTTACCCTCAGCTTTATCCAAACAGGCGCAATCGTTACAGCGGGAGCCTTTTTGGGTTCAGGATTGCCCGGAATTGCCGGACTCGGCGCGATCGCCCTGATTGTCCTACTATTAGTTTTGGGAGTCACCGGTTTAAGTCTCGGTTTAGCCTTCGCCCTCCCCGGCCACGTAGAATTAATCGCAGTGATTTTTGTCACCAACTTGCCGCTGTTATTTGCCAGCACCGCCCTCGCGCCGCTGTCGTTTATGCCACACTGGCTGCAAGTTGTCGTCACTCTCAATCCGCTCAGTTATGCGATCGAACCCATCCGCTACCTGTACCTGCACAGCGATTGGTCGCTAGCTAGCATCGTGATGCAAGCTCCTTGGGGTACAGTTACCTTTGGAGGAGCACTATTGGTACTGCTGGCCTTTGATTTGGTGGCGCTGCTAAGCATTCAACCGCTGCTGCGACGCAGGTTTGCTTAGATAAAAAGGCGGTTGAAACCGCGTCTATACAAACACTCACGCGCCTCCGCAGGTTGAAGAACGGGCGGTGAAGGTTAATAGACCTCTTGCAGAAATCTTCGAGTCATAGAGCAACCGCAGATATCGGGCAGATAAACACCGATTGACGCAGATGGTTTCAGGGTATTTTCGGATTTTTGCAAGAGGTCTAATATTATCTTCTTCAGTCCGCGTCGGCGGACTACCCTTCGGGAAGGCTAACACGTTTTTGTAGGCGCGGTTTCAACCGCCGTCTACGTTTCTTCTCCCGATCCAAGTGATATGATATTTAGTCGAAAATCAAAATATTGTTGAGATACAATTGTTTTTTTGAAGGTTGAACAAATAAATTATGAACACCAAAACTTCTAAATCTCGCAAATTGATGATTCAAATTGCCGCCAGCGCGATCGCCACCTGTGCTATTTTATCGCCTCAAGCAACCTTCGCTCAAGCCAGCAGTTTAAATAATAATAATGCCCAACCGCTGCAAGACTTTCAAACTCAAGACAATACCGACCCTTTTTCCGGGCGCAGCAGCGGTGCCGGCATATTTGATTTAATTCACAGATCCCAATTGGGAGGCGGCCGCAGCATGGAAGAATTTAATAGCGAACAGCGCAAAAATTTGAACGACGCGGCCACAGAATTTCGGAACAAACAGCGCCAAGTGCTCGAAAAACAAGCAGTACCTGCACCGGGGGCGATCGCACCTACAGAAATTACCGCCCCCGTCCCTTAAATTGACTACTGCTGTTTGCTCATTTCTTAGTCCGTGGAGGCGGACTTCGTTTGTGTAGAAGCGATTTCAATCGCCGAATCTTAATCCTTAAATACCCCGTTTATTTCTTAGTCCGCGAAGGCGGACTTTGTTTGTGTAGAAGCGATTTCAATCGCCGAATCTTATCTTGCGCGCGATCGCGAATTATTTCGATTTCCGACAATTCCGAACAAAAAGCATCCCAGTCAATACTTTGCATCGCGGTTGCAGTCATTTTGTTTCCTCAATCCTGACAGTATTATATATTTTTTATAGTAGTCAGTAGGGTGCGTCAGACGCAAACCCTAATTATTTCGCGCACATCATCAGCCTGACGCACCTTACAAGTCGATTTAATCGTGACAATTGCATCCAAGAAAAACTCTTTTTTTTAATGAATAAATCCCCCAAAAACCGCCATACCGTAGTATTTCCAAGGAACTGCCACAGTCTCAAATCCAGCATTTGCCAGCATTTCCAACTGTGCCGCAAGTGTCGCTAGGCGATCGGGATTAGAATACCCATAAGCCACGCTCGTACCCACACTCGCCCGAATTGCTGCTAAAGTTTCCCCCTGACTTAGGGCCCAATCTTCTCGCGCCGCTTGATAAATATCCTTCATTGCTGATGATTCTGGCAAAACAGGATCGGCATTCCAAAAACAGCCACCAGCAGTTAAACTTTCCCCAATCCGTTGAAACAATTTCAGCTTCATCTCGTCCTCAAGATGGTGAATTGCCAGAGATGAAATGCCAGCATTAAACTTATCGCCCAAACCTGAAAAATTTGGATTGTTCGCCCATTCTCCAAAATCTAATTCTATGCCAGTCCACCTAGATGCGTATCCAGCCGCCTCTATTTTGGCGCGGGCAAAATCAAGCATTCGCGGCGAATAATCCACAGCAACTATTTCCACAGACGGGTAGCGTTGCAGAACTTTTAAAGTCAGTTCCCCCGTACCGCAGCCGAGTTCTAAAATGCGGTGGTTGGCGCTAGCAATACAACCAACTAATACATCCAGCATTTCGTCATATTTAGGTAAAAGCCGCCGAATTCCCGTATCAAAATCGGCAGTATTGACGAAAACTTCTCCCGGAAAAATTTCGTTGCGCGCGGGTGAGGTAGTAGAGTCAGAATTCACGATCGCCAAATATAGACTACAATCGCTATCCTAACCGACATAGAGCAAAAAGTGCATGAATTAGGGAATTAAGCCAAACCCTGTCCTTACCCGATATCTGTACTTCACTCAACTGAAAAAAGTTATAAAGTTATGCGTACTTTTACTGAGCTGCGAAACACTGGTGGTAAACAAGAATTAACCATCCCTTGCACTCTTCAGTCTTGCTTTAGGCCAGACGCCAGCAAAACACTCTGAAACAGCAGTGTTATGTTAGTAGTGCCTAAAATCAAATCAAAATTCAACCTGACACTTGAGGATCAATACTTCGGACAGTTTTTTAACTGCCCTGTAAGCCTATCGCGAGGAAGCCCTGCCATTTTTAACGCATTTTAGGCAACGAGTGCGGTGGACTTAAACCTTGAAATAATAGTTTACCATATAGCCAGTAAGGGTTTCGGACAATCGATCAGATCTAAAACTGTCCGAAGTATTGTTAGTTATTAGTTATTAGTTATTAGGCGCACTAAAGCTCAATTTCTGCAATCAAATTGAGTATTTTTTCATAATCAAAATTATATAGATGATTCATCAGAACTTCGGCAAAAATATGATTATCGCTGCGGATTTCCTCAATTATTTTGGTAATAAAGTCGAAGTCAGCCTGATGGACAGCCTGTTTGAGATTGCTCATCCATTCTGGGGAAACTTTCGGCTTCGAGTCAAGGGTAAATATTGCAGCACTATCAGATATTTTTTCTTGTACAATAGTGGAACCCTCCGAGAAATCATTTAATTCAATATATGTATTGATGACTTCAACTGGGCATACTGCTGTCACAACTTGAATGTCAAATCTGAAGATAGTGCCGCGTCCAACTTCGCTTTCGGCGGTAATGTCACCGCCCATTAATTTGATGAACTCGCGGCTGATACTTAATCCTAAGCCTGTACCTTTTTGAATTTTTTTCCCCGATGAACTTTGGACGAATAAGTCAAAGATACTGTCTAATTCTTCGGGGGAAATTCCCAGCCCTGTATCGGCAATCTCAAAGTAAATGAAAACCTTTTCTTGACCTTTGGATAAATTGAGAATCTCGCCTTTTTTCGGCGCGATTATTCCTTCGTTTTTATGCGATAATGTTACTAAAACTGATCCAGTTTTAGTGAACTTAATTGCATTATCTAATATATTAATCAACACTTGTCGCAACTTAACGTTATCCGTTTGCACGTACTGGGGAACATCAGACGAACAGTTAATAATTAATTTTAATCCTTTATTTTCTGCGGAAATTTTGAACATATTTTGCACGTCGCCCAGCAAGCGATACAAGTCAAAGTTTTTGGGGGTTAGTGTCATGCGCCCAGCTTCGATTTTAGATAAGTCTAAAACTTGATTGATGAGTTGGAGCAGGTGTTCTCCGCTGCGGCGAATAATTTTGATATTTTCTTTTTCTTCCAAACTTAAATGAGCGCTGGGTTCCATTAATTGAGCGAAGCCGAGAATGGCGTTGAGGGGAGTTCGCAATTCGTGGCTCATGTTGGCTAGAAAGATGCTTTTAGTTTTGTTGGCGGCTTCTGCTGCTAATGTGGCTTGTTTGAGTTCTTGTTCTGCTTGTTTGCGATCGCTCGTATCAATTACTATACCGTGCCAGACGATATCTCCATTTTCGCGCAATTCTGGTCGAGAATAAGCTTGCAGCCATTTGAGTTTTCCTGATGCTGTCACAATCCGCCATTCGTGGGAAAATGGTTCGAGAGTTGTTGCACTTTTGGCAGTTTCCTCCAAGTGACGGGGGCGATCGTCCGGGTGCATTTGTTCGTAGAGTAAAGTAGGGTTGTTCTTGATTTCCTCCGGCTCTAATTCTTGAATTTGTCGGCACATAGGACTGATATATTCGATGTTGATCGATCCGTCGGGATGTTGCACGAATATGTAAAGTTGTCCGGGAACGGTGATCGCTAATTTGTGAAACAGAGCTTCGCTTTTTTGCAAGGCTAATTGTGCTTGTTTGCGATCGCCAATATCAATCCCAAATCCAAAAAGAAAGTCAAAATTGCCATTTTCATCCAAAACCGGCGTACCGTGCCACTCGACTAACAAAGTATCACCGCACTTTGTGAGAATCCGGTGCTCGTTTACCGTTTGTGGGCTGGCTGTTACACCCTTAAAAATCGAGTGCAATCCGGCTCGATCGCCCTCGGGTACAAATGTAGCTAAGTAATCTTTGCCGATAACTTCTGCGGCAGTATAGCCCACAGCTTGCAGCATACACTCATTCACCCGCAGGATTCTACCCTCACAGTCGATCGCCACAAAAAAGATCGGAGAATTTTCGATAATCTTTAAGCTAAAGTCCCGCTCTTTGCGGATAATTTTTTCAGCTTGCTTGCGCTCCTCAATTTCGAGTTCCAAGCGGGCATTAATGGAGCCTAGCTCGATCGTGCGATCGACTACTTCAATTTCCAAGGTACGATTGTAGTCAGCCAATATTTGGTCTGCCTGTTTGCGATCGGTAATATCTTGAAAAACAATCATCACATAAAGGACATTGCCAGCAGCGTCAAACACCGGCACGGATCGCACTTGCAAGCGAATAATTTTCCCGCCGGGGCGAATTTCCATATCTTCAACGAGCGTTTCTTCACCCCTGAGGGCCCGTGCAAGCGGGGAGTCATCGAGCGGGTACAGCCGATCTGTTCCTGCTACATAAAGCTGATAAGTTTCTGAAAGATCTTGTGCGGTTGTATTTGGCATCGCCCCTTTGCCTGTGATCTCTTCTCCTACCGAATTCATAAAAATAGTGCTACCCGTGGGAGTCAGGGCTGTCACTCCAACGGGCAAGCTTTCTAACAGCTTGGCAAATTTTTCTTCACTAGAGGCCAAAGCTTCAAAAGATTTTTTCAGTTGAGCTGCCATTTCGTTGAAAGACTGGGCTAATTCACCGACTTCATCCAGCCTACTCACAGCAACAGTGCGATCGAATTCTCCTTGGGCGATATCTTTAGCTGCTTCGTTGAGACGCAGCAGTGGCAGTGTTACCCACCGAGCTGTCAAAACTCCGGCAATTGTCGATAGTAGCAGCGCCACCGCAGAAAGTACAATCGTATTGCGGGTATTTCTGTTAACTGACCCCATGAAATCGGATTCGGGAACTGCGATCGCAATCAGCCAGTTCAAACCGTAACTATCAGAAAACGGTACCACTGCCACAAAATAATCCTGCCCGTCTCGGCTAAATTTCAGTTGATGCCGCTGCTTAATATCGCCAAAGCCCCCGAAATGTTCGTATAAATACTTGGCTGCTGTGCGAATGACAGGAGTTTTGCTGTCTAAAACATTCAGCCGCTCCGGCTGCTGGTTTCCCGACATCTTTCTAAAGGATGATTCTTGACTCGAACTGGCAACCAGCAAGCCCGATCGTTCGATCGCGAAAATTTCTCCCGTTTTGCTAAACTTGAGGCGATCGAGATATTGCTGAATTTCCAAGATCGAAAAGTCTACCGCACTAACTCCCAGCAATTTACCACTTCGATCGCGAATCGGTTGACTCGCAGCAATAAACACAGTCCCCGGGGTAAAACCCTGATAAATGCTCGTCCAAATCGGTTTGTTAGCTGCGACAGCTTCTTTGTACCAGGGGCGCTCTCGGGCATCGTAGCTTCCCGGTTCTGCCTTTAATTTGGCAGTGCGAGTACCTTTTTTGTCTGTGGCGTAGTAAATGTTCTGATAGTTAGTAGACTTGTTAGCTCCGACAATTTGCAAGCTGTTGTCCTTCGGGTTGCGCCAAATGCCGAGATATTCTCCTGATTTTTCAGAACCGAGGGAAATCCATTGAATGCTTTTAAACGATCGCATTTGCTGCCAGAGGAACTTTTCTCCTCCAGGCTGGGCCTGTCCTAACTGTAAGTTTAATTCTTTGCGCTCGATCGCTTCAGCGTTGAGTTGATTTACCCAGTGAGTATTTTCCAGAACAGCAGCCAGCTTTTCTTCAACTCTTTTCCCCGTCTCCCCGATCAATTTCTGGGCAAGCTCTTCGACTGCTCTTTCTCCGTTGCGAAAGGAAAGATACCCGACTATCCCGACTGCTGCGACGATTTGCACCACAAAAGAGCCTACTAGAACGCAGCGTAGAGGTATTTTTGTTGGTTGTTGGACAGTTTGAAAGGCGAATCGGGGCAACGGCATAGGCTGGCGACTAATTGCTCCCTAACACTGTAACTGTTTCGACCCGTAATTTCGCTTACGGGCGATCGAGGCTGTTTGCTTCGAGTCACTCGATTTTAGATTTTAGATTTTAGATTTTGAGAATACGTCCGCCATTTTCTTGGCGAAGTGAAGTTTATTACCTCAACCAAACCTGCTTCTTGCCTCGAACCTCGACCATCGAAACTCAACATCCATCCGTTAAATCCGTTATCAAATCCGCTGCCGAACCTCATCCGTTAAATCCGTTATAAAATCCGTTGCCGAACTTCCCTCGAACCTCTTCCTTCTTCCTTCTTCCCTCTTCGTTCGAGCAACTGCCAACTGCCAACTGCCAACTGCCAACTGCCAACTGTCAACTCAACAGCTACGCGGAAAATCCCCCGCTTGTCCAAACGGATATAGCGAGGGGCGAGAATAGGTATTCTCAGAAAATATAAAGTAGTGGCAGTGGCTTTTGTCGAGCCATTGCCATCTATAGAATCCATAATGTTTTAGGCGCACTGAAAAATTTCAGAGCCAACTTTCTGCCAGCAGTCAATGCTTGAAGTCAAACCAACCTGTTCAAGCAAGAATTCAAAGCAAATTGTAAAGACCTAGGATACTTCTTCGCGATCGATTTGGCGCAGGTGAATGTGCTTGCGTCCCAGAGAGATTTCAAATTCATCTCCCGGCTGGAGTTCCATCTGTTTGGTGTAGGCAGCTCCAATCAGTAAGTTGCCGTTAGATTGAACGCTAATCCGATAGCTCGCCGAGCGTCCGCCACGTCCGTTGCCGTTTTGCTTCCCGTCTAGCTGAATGCCTTCTGCATCAATCAGCGCATTCAGGAATTTCATCATGTTCACCCGTTCTACGCCGTTCTTGGTAACGGTGTAGTAACCACAGGCTCTAGCTTTTTCTTCCTTGGTAAGGTTCTCTAGGTCTTTGACCTTTTTGATCAGACCTTCGCCTTCAAGGGGTTCGATATTTTTCTTTTTAGCCATTTACTGAGTCCTGAAATATTCAACTGGTGTACGGA
>JBDTEI010000282.1:0-3790 GCA_039922675.1 Microcoleus sp. | reverse complement strand
CAGCAAAGCAGCAGCAAAAAGTATTGAACGTTCTTGCAGGGGAAGCTGCCGCCAATTCGGAGAAGAAATTAAGGCTTCGCAGACCTTTTTGGTGTGAATTAAAACATCTCCCTCAGCGTGATAAATCCGGTCTTGCTGACATCCTTTTAAGTTTTGAATCCAATCAAAATGATTTTGAATGCTGCCCCAATCCAGGAACCAATCGGGCGGTTCTGGACAAAAGGGAAAAGTCCAAGTTGCAGAGTGTGATAATAAAGCAGTCATACTATTTTTTAATTTGTTAATTTCTTAGTCCGCGGAGGCGGACATTGTTTGTGTAGTTTCAACCGCCGAGTCTTATTTTTTAATTTATTAATTTCTTAGTCCGCGGAGGCGGACATTGTTTGTGTAGTAGCAGTGGTTTCAACCGCCGAGTCTTATTTCTTAATTTGTTAATTTCTTAGTCCGCGAAGGCGGAAATTGTTTGTGTAGCAGCGGTTTTAACCGCCGACTCTTAAGAGTTTTCAACTAAAATTAAATAAATCAGCGCCCGGACGCAAAATATTAGGTACAATGGGACGATTCAGCCAATGTCCCTCCGCATTTTTAATCGCATTCGAAAAACTAGAACGCACGTACTTGTAACGCGCTTCAACAATTCCATCTTCTTCGATTTTAATATACAAACCCTCCATGCGATCGCTTTTATCAGTTTCTTTCAAACACCGCTCCTCATCCCATCCCAATTCCCGACACTGCAAAACTAACCGTTCCAAATGTCCCGGCAAAATAAAATTAGATTTATCCATCAACTGCATCATTTGCTTCGGCGATTTCAAAACTCCCGAAAACAGCACTGGAACTGACACTAACGGCAATCCGCTTAACAACTGGCGGCGGGCTTCCGTACTCAAAAATTGATTTTTTTCTAAGTCCAGCACGTCGTATTCGATAAAATAGTGCGGCAAAAAATCATAAAAAACAGTGTGTTTGGCATAAAGCCATTCGCCGTACAAAATATAACGATTTTTCAGCACTTCTCCCAGAGTTCCGCTGAGACTGAAAGCCCACTGTTTGAACAAGTTAAAATGTTTTTCTCTCGGCCCGCCAGTGAGATAGTGGCCGCGGCTTTGCAGCAGCATTTGCCCGTCTGGTGCGAAGCTGATGCCCGTATTTGCGCCGTCTACCTTTTCTTCGATGATTAAAGGGCGATCGGCAATAGCGCTAAACGGCACGCTGTCAAGGTCTTCGTCACCAGGCCCGAAACGCGAACCTTCGATATGATCAGTTCTGGGATATTTAACAATTGCCACAATCAACCGATTTTATATTTTATATTTTATATTTTTATGGCGAACTCATCCATTTATTTTTTTATATTTTAAATTTTAGATTTTTAGAGGCCCATTAATTCAATTAACGATTATAATAGATTTATCACAAAGGAGCGTGTAAAGTTGAAAAATCAAAATTTCCAGAGCCTATCATCAGCACTCGCTGGCATTCTATTAGTAGTCGCGCTGCTCCTCGGCTTCAACTCTTTTGTTGTCATCAATCCAGGTGAAGCAGGAGTAGTTAGCATTTTAGGAAAAGCCACAGATGGAGCGTTGTTAGAAGGATTTCACTTCAGACCCCCGCTGATCTCCAAAGTAGATATATACGATGTAACAGTGCAAAAATTTGAAGTTCCCGCCCAGAGTGCGACTAAGGATCTTCAGGATTTAAATGCGAGTTTTGCCATCAACTTTCGACTCGACCCTACGAGAATAGTTGACGTCAGAAGAACTCAGGGAACCTTGGAGAATATAGTATCAAAAATTATTGCTCCGCAGACCCAAGAAGCATTTAAAACAGCAGCAGCTTTGAGAACCGCCGAGCAATCTATTACTCAAAGAAGCGAACTGAAAAAAGACTTTGATGCTGCATTGAAGGAACGGCTGTCAAAATATGATGTAATCGTGCTTGATACCAGCGTTGTCAACATTCGATTCTCCACAGATTTTGCCAAAGCAGTTGAAGAGAAACAGGTTGCTGAACAGCGGGCGCAAAGGGCTGTGTATGTTGCTCAAGAAGCAGAACAACAAGCTCAAGCTGACATTAACCGCGCTCAAGGTAGGGCAGAAGCTCAAAGACTTTTGGCTGAAACTTTGAAGGCTCAGGGCGGCGATTTGGTGCTGCAAAAAGAGGCGATCGAAGCTTGGAGAAACGGTGGCTCTCAGATGCCTAAAGTGCTGGTTATGGGCGGAGGATCGAATCGGGTTCCTTTCATTTTCAATATGAATGATATGCAGGAAGAAGCTGCTCGCCCAAATGTTACCAACAATTAAAATATAACTGACGGTAACAAACCGGGTTGCCTCAAAAAGCGCGCAGAAGTCCTACGAGAGTTGTTCGAGTATGCTACACTTCTGAAAGTCAAAATATAGCGACAGCTTAAAACCTGTCGCTATAAAAGCGAAGTCCGCAATTAAAACGCTGGCAGCACAGTCATTTTAGGAAGCAAGGAGAAATCATGACCAAGGCTATTATGGAAACCGACAAAGGTACTATCAACTTGGAACTGTTCGATGCGGATGCACCGAATACAGTGAAGAATTTTGTAGACTTGGCGGAAAAAGGTTTTTACGACGGACTATTGTTTCATCGAGTCATTCCTAACTTTATGATTCAAGGTGGGTGTCCCAAAGGCAATGGAACTGCCGGCCCAGGCTACAAAATTAAGTGTGAAATCAACTCGCATAAACATTTGGCAGGCACTTTATCGATGGCTCACGCAGGGCGGGATACAGGTGGCAGCCAATTCTTTATTTGCCATTCTCCCCAGTCTCATTTGGATGGAGTTCACACAACTTTTGGCCAAACAGATGATATGTCTGTCGTGAATGCAATCCGCCAAGGCGACAAGATTATTTCACTCAAAATCGAGCATTAATTTTCAGTAATTGGCGTTTGTAGTAAGGACTTTAGTCCTTATTGCAAACAATTTTAGTAAAAATTAATAATTTTAAAACCTACAATTTATGACCGAAATAAATGAGGCTGCAATGGTAGCCCAGTTAACTCAACTTTATTTGAAATACGAAAAAGCTCTTTGTACGAATGATATTGAAACTCTCGATAATTTGTTTTGGGATGCGCCGCAAGTCGTGCGGTTTGGGGTGACGGAGAATTTGTACGGGGGCGATGAGGTGAGGGCTTTTCGTCAAGGGCGTGAGGTTGTAAATCTCGATCGACAAATGTACAATCTAAAAGTCGTGACTTTCGGTGCAGACACGGCGGCTGTGACGCTGGAATTTCGCCGTGTGACGGATGGAGTCGTGCCGCTGGGGCGGCAAAGTCAGATGTGGCGGAAGTTCCCTGAAGGGTGGAAGATTGTTTCCGCTCACGTTTCTTTATTGCCGGTGTAGCGTGAAAAGTAAGAAAATAATAATTATCTAAATAAGACGGGGCGGTTGAAACCGCTCCTATACAGACAAAACCCGGATGGTGCGCGGGTTGAAGAGCGGGCGGTTAAAATGCGTTATTTTATTTAGCAAGAAGTGGGAGGCTCGCACGGAGTGAAAAACGCTTTTTATGTACATATTCAATACAGTTCATACTTGAGCAAAGTACAGGGAATCGAGCCATTAAAAACCGGAATCCGCTTCGAGGTTCTGAGTCCAACTTGTTTCCCCAACTCCTTATTTCCTGTCAAAATAAACGCATTCCAACCTTTGAAACGCTGCTTGAAAATATCGCCCAACATCTTGTACAAAGCTCCCAATTCGCTAGCATCTCCCAGCCGCTCTCCGTAGGGAGGATTGCAAATCAG
>JBDTEI010000281.1:0-5491 GCA_039922675.1 Microcoleus sp. | reverse complement strand
AAGGCCGGCACAGCATTCACAGTAGTTTGCTGAATTCGCTGCTGGCCGTCTTGCCAAGTTGCCGGAATCAGGTGTTTGTGAATTTGAGAAGAAAAAATTGTTGGCGGGCCTCCTGCAAAGATTTGCTTGAAGCGAGTGGCGTACTTTAACTGACTCAGGTGAGGAAAATGGGTTGTGATCTTTGTTCCCAATATTTGGCTGCGGGGAATTTTAGTCCACTCTTCCAGACAAGTGTTCCAAAACAGCACCACAAAATCGTCTCGCAGCAAACACGCGCCGACTGGTACGCTGTCGAGAACCCCAAACTTTTCCTTAATACTTTTGCTCTCCTCAATCATAGACCCCCGGCAAGTTGATTGATAGCAGTCAACAAGGTGTCAAAGGAATTGACATTGAAAATGAGGATGATATCTCCTTCAACGTGGAGTTTTTCAATAATGAAACGGGTCTGGGCTAATAAAACAACTGTATCAGTAGCAACACCGCCAGATGTCAGCAAAGTAGCGATCGTCCCTTCCATGTAATTGGGAATTGAGTAATTCAGGCGTTGCTGAAGTACGTTGCTGATTGCACCCATCACCCCGTTAATGACAATATTTCCCACTTCACTCAGGGTACCAATTTTGACTGAATCGAGGTCGTGAGTTCCGGCTTCTTCCCCAGTCAGCATGGTGACTAGACTGGCTGCGCTGTTGGTAGGAAAGACTAACTGGGCAATTCCTCCAAAGGAGCCTGTAAATTTGAGCTGGACGGCGGCGATTTGTTCGCCGTTGAGGTGTTCCTCTAATTGTGCTTGGACGTCGGCGGGAGAAAGGATTTGGAGGTAGGGGATTTGCAAGCGAATGGGAGATTCGATCATGTCGTTCAAGATCCCCGCAGCTTGACCGATCCCGATGTTGACGAGTTCTTGCAAAGCATCGAGCTGTCGATCACTTAATTTCATGGGGTACTCTCCTCGCTGGCACTGAGAGCTTTTTTGATCCACCCGATCAGTTCATCTGAGTTGGGCATTTTGTGAATGACTGCCAGGGCTCCTAGTGCCATGCACTCGGATTTGGTGGTGGATTGAATGTCTGCGGTAATGACGATGACTGGAATTTTATATCCTCGATCGCGCATGGCTTGCAAGACTTCCCGACCTTCCATTTCCGGCATCAGCAGATCTAAGAGCATACAGTTTGGGGTTTTAGTGCCGAGCAGTTCTAGAGCTTCCGGGCCGCTCGATGCTTCCCAAGTCTCGTATCCTTCTGCTCGCAGGATTTTGCAGATTACCCTGCGAGTCAACCACGAATCTTCGACAACGAGAATTGATGTCACTACGTTCTCCTCCTTAAATTGTTTAGGAATTATTGGCGTTGCAGGTACTGCTTCGATCTTGACAGTCGTTTAAACTGTTGGGATGGTGCGCGATCGAGCTTGCAGCCGAATTCCTGTTCTTAAAAACTAACGCATTAAGGTGTTCAATAGTTGAGTATCTTTGGCTACGGGAAGAAAAAACCCGGTTTCGGAATGAAACCAGGTTTGCGGGATCTGTATTGCTTGTAACACCGGCGCTCAATTATAGATTACCAAGCGCTTCCTGAGGGACTCTACTCGCCCTTTAGCAGTGGCATTATCTGGCTCGCAGGCGAGAGCTTGTTCGTACACTTCCAAGGCTTGAGCTGTTAATTTCTTGCGCTCGTAGGCGTGACCCAGATTGTTGAGAGATGTAACGTATTCGGGCTGCAACTTCAGGGCTTCTTTGTACTGGCGGATCGCGATGTCGTACTGTTCTTGGCCGAAGTGCGCAAAACCTAGGGCGTTGTAAAGAAAGGCTAGATCTTCGTCGCCTTCTACGTCTTTGGTTTTCAGGGCTTTTTGAAACAGTACGATCGCCTGGGAGTAAAGTTTCTTATCTACATATATACTTCCTAACTCGTAGTATTCCTGTGCTGTTCCTTTTTCTATGGTTAGCTTATTTTCTAAGCGTTCGAGAGACATTTCCAGCTTCCGAGTTTTGAGAATCTGGCGCACAATAAACCAGGAAGTGCTGCCTAGTATAGTGAGCAGGACTGACACGTAAACAATTAGCAAATTACTGTCCATGTTTTTCTTAAAATTAGGTAGATTCAGTGGAAGGTTTTATTTATTTTAATTCAGCTAGCAATCTCTGAGATTTGCCTCTGCAACTGTATAAAAAACACGAAAACGGCGATCGACTAGCCCGATCGCGATTTCTAAAAAAGCAAGAATCCAGAAGTAAGAACAAAGAAGGAAATTTGTCTCAACCTCCTAGATTAATCAGGAGTTTTCCTTCTCTGGCAGATAGCTAAATCTTTCCTACTTCTGCTTTCTTCCTTCTCAAAGCCGATCGAGCTTTCACGCTCCAGCTCGGTTTGCCATTTCCACAACTTTACCGAATGTTGCGGGGTCAATTATCGCCATTTGTGCCAGCATTTTGCGGTTGATTTCGATGTTGGCTTTCTTCATGTTGCCGATCAGTCTGCTGTAGCTCGTACCGTGTAGGCGCGATGCAGCATTGATCCGAGCAATCCACAGGCGACGGAAATCGCGTTTGCGTTTTTTGCGATCGCGATAACCGTTACGTAGGGCCTGCATCACCCGTTGGTTAGCTGTACGGAACTGTTTGGACTGTGCGCCTCGGAAACCCTTGGCTAACTTGAGAATTTTTTTGCGGCGCGCTCTGGCGACATTACCGCGTTTTACCCGTGTCATCTTTAATTTCCGTTAAACTTTACAAGTATGGAAGCATTAACCGCACGTTACCATCATTGGTCTCATCGATGACGACCAGCTTAGAGAGACGGCTTTTGCGAGCTGAACTTTTGTGGGATAGCAAGTGGCTTTTGTAAGCTTTGCGGCGCACAATTTTACCGGTGCCGGTCGCTCTAAAGCGCTTTGCGGCTGCTTTGCGAGTTTTGAGTTTTGGCATGGACTGGTGTTATTTGGACACAAGGTTCAACTATATCACATTTTTGGTACTTTCTGCAATGGAGATTTGCAGGTGGGGAGGTGGGGAGATTTGGGAGAGCCGGATTTGGAGAGAGAGTTTGAGGATTTTTTCGATTTAACGCGGCTCGATATTATTTAACACGGCGCTGCTCTCGGTACAAGCGGAGTGCGTGAGATCCGGCAGCAGTTGCCTGCAATTCTCTAATTAGTGATGCCATCTCGATCGGCAATTCCTCAATTTTATAGGACTTACGCATTGACAAAAAACACTATCTATGTATTCTACACAATACCATCACTGGTAAGGGAAAACCAAAATATGCTCACTTACAACTGAAGTGAATAGATTCCTTTGGACTTCATACCAGTTACTAATTATCTTTTGAGAGCGCATCAACTCTAATTTAACAAAAGCTTGAAATGGACAAAATATATGAGTCTTGATTACCCAAGTATTTCTCACCATAAACCGACAGATTCCACACAATTGTTTGATGGCTCTATGAAAAATTTTAATGCCCCAATGAAGATCGTGAATAGTGAGCAATTAACTTCTGGTTGTTTCCTGTAGTTTTTCGGCGTCTGGTAAATCCAAAATATAGTGTCTAGAGTCTTCTTTTTAGAAGTCTTTCCTCAACAATTTTATAAATCCAAATCTCTTCAAGTGAGCCATCAACCCTTCGTCTAGAGTAATTAAATTGAATAGACCTCTTGCAAAAATCTTCTAGTCATAGAGCAACCGCAGATATCGGGCAGATAAACACCGATTGACGCAGATGGTTTCAGGGTATTTTCGGATTTTTGCAAGAGGTCTAATATAATCTAATCATTTTTTTATGGTGTTTGTCCGACCAAAAATGACCGATTAGTTCTGTATGATTCGGAGCGCTATTCGGATAAACCAGTAAATTGTTTGGCATCACGAAAAATAAACTTAATTTGAAAACGATCCTGATCATACTCAAGTATTTGCTGATCGAGAAGATTAATGTCAGTGCTAAACAATCAAATATTTTTTATTTTTCCGTTGGGTTAACTTCAAAAAGGCAAGCTCAACGTATTTGGCATTTTAAACAAACACTCCATACTACTAATGAAGAAAGTTTAACCCGGGCTTAAGTTCTCTGATAAAAGTCAAATTGTTTAAATTGTTGCAGTCTACATTTCTATCATATTTACGAGTAAAACTTAGTTTATTTCTTTCACCTGTATAATAAATGTAATTCAAGTTGGCATTAACCCATAATTCACTAATCAAATTTCAATTTGCATACCTTACAGATTCCAGAACTTAGCGCAATACAATTTACTTAAGGCTACAAAAGTGTTCAAATAGGTATCATGTAATACGGTTAACTTAAAAACAATCTGACTTGCAAAAAATGCCTGTATTGCCTATAGAATCGTGAGATAAAAGTTGTCAAGAAGCGTTAAGTTAACCGTATTGGGTTATAGGATTCGTGTATCTATTTTTATAATCCTCTTAATCAGCATTCAACACTTCTGGCTTTACATAAACTATTTTATGAGTCAAATATTTAATATTTGATTATTTCTCTTCTTTCAGGAGTTGGGTTCAGTATTTTCCTTAATTATCCTGATTTTGTGCTGTTTGAGGATTGTATTTTATCGGGCTTCAATTTGAAGTGCGGAATGTGGGTTATATTATAGGCGATTTTATATAACCTAATTTTTAGTTTTCAATTGTTAAGGTGATTTTACTATTTGGTCGCGATCGCCTTTCCTGAAGATTGCATTTGACCGATAACTTCGTAAATTGTAGCAAATAAATTCTACATCCAAACTGGATGCAGTACGTGCTGAATCTGGACTCGTGGAGGCGTACAGTATAGAAGTTGCGGAACCGGCACACCGATCGCCCGATCGACCGCCAGCAATTTGTTACCCTAAAAGTAGAATCGAACCTCCCTCAACTGCATCCCATGAACAACGCCTCTCCCCTGATTCAAACGGTCACTCCAGAACGCTGGGCCGGGTTTAGCATGGACTTTATCGGGGCGGGTTGCACAGGTTTGTTGGTCAAAAACGGCCGCGCCGTGCGTACCCTGAAATCCGGGCGCCATTTCAGCTTCGCCCTTCCCCTGCTGGAACAGTGTCAAATTGTCCTCGTAGATACCAAACTTCGCAACTTGGACGTGCAGTCCCACGGGGATTTCTTGTCTAAAGATAGATTTTTAATTGATGCGACTCTGACGGTTATTTATCAAGTTATAGATCCGAAACGGGTAGCTTTGGAATTGTCCGATCCGATCGCAGCTTTAGCAAGTGCAGTTAAGGATTGTATGGGAATGGCGATCGGGCAATTTTCCTTACAACAGCTTATCACCCAAGGACGGCTCTTGCTGCGCCAAAATTTGCTCGATCGCGTCCAAGACTTTTATACCCTAGGTTTTAACTTAGAAGACGTGCGAATTGGCGATGTCAGCTTCCCCGAAACCAACGGAGTGATTCGCCAAGTTGAGGGAATGAGTGCCCGACAGGAAGCAGAAAATTCCGCCGCCCTGCAAATGAGAATTGC
>JBDTEI010000280.1:0-2821 GCA_039922675.1 Microcoleus sp. | reverse complement strand
TAACTTTAGTTAAAGAAGGGTGATTTGCTGGCGTTTTATAAGTTAAAAAATAAATACCAACTACTGCAATCGAAGCTGCAAAATACAAATAAGTTATCCGCCGAGGAAACCGCAGCACAACCGCAGCGCCACACAATATTGGCCACAAACCCAAAGGAGTGCTGTAACTAACACAGCCTAAAATTCCAAACACAATACTACCAATTACCCAGTTATTTGGTTTCCATCCCTCGTTTCTAGGCTCTGCCTGGGAATGAATGTCCAGAGGCTCCGCCTCTCTTTTATCTAACAAAAACCTAGCATAAAATTGCAAACAAAATATCGAACAAATCACAAATAAGTTAGCAATTATCCAGTGAACACCGCTGAATCCCCGCATCCAATTGTGAGCCGCAGCCGGAGTAAAACTAAAAATCGAAATACAAAGAATAACTGAGATAAATTGCAGCGGAAAACGCCTCAAACTTAAAGGTAGTAAAGCAATCAAGACATAGCACTGAATCAAAGCCAAAAACCCAGCAATCAAACACAAACCAATATTTGAACCTTGGGTGACAACAATATTCAAGGCATAGATAATCGCCGGAATGAAGACAAAATGCTCATTAGCCCGAAATATCCAATTAAAAGGATTTGTAGAGAAACCATCTACTGAATAAAAATTCCAGGTCATCCACCAATAATCAAAATTAGACAAGTCTCCGGCTTGCGATATTAGGTACAAAATATAGGATGCTGGTATCAAAATCCCGATGACTGATGCGGCAATTAAAATAGATTTTTGTTGAAGTTTCATGAATTAGTAAACACAAATAATTTTTATTCGTAGGGGCGGGTTTAGCCGAGAAACCTTGCATATAACACAATACGGTTTACTTAAGAGGGCGGGTTTTGCCTTGATACAGTCGATTATTTCATAAATTATGAGCTGAACCCGCCCCTACCGTAATATGGTTGACTTAAGCCTCGCCTTTTCAATTTTTCAATTCATTTCTCTTGCCAGCATTTGTCTGAGCCCTTGCCGCCAGTGGGGAGGATGCGTACCCAGAAGTGTTGATATTTGGACTGTTGAAAGAACCGAAAAAGCGGGACGTTTTGCGGGTGTGGGATATTCGGCGGTGGTGATGGGAATTACGCGCTTGATTTTGAGCGGAAAGCCGAGTTTCTCTGCTTCTTCAAAAATAGCGATCGCAAAATCGTACCAACTACAAACACCGCTGTTAGTATAGTGGTAAGTCCCAAAACTTTCCGATCCAAGCAGAGGGATGATTTGGGCAGTCGCAGCCCCCAAATCTGCTGTCCAAGTAGGACTTCCGATTTGATCTGCGACTACCCGAAGTTCTTCCCTATCTTTGCCCAATCTAAGCATAGTTTTGACAAAGTTGCCTTTGCCGCCGTTACCGTAAACCCAGGCAGTTCTAATAATAATATGTCGGTTTCCCGCTTTTCTAATTGCTTCCTCGCCTGCTAATTTAGACTTCCCGTAAGTTCCCAAGGGGTTGGTAGAATCTGTTTCGAGATAAGCACAACCGCTGCTACCATCAAATACGTAATCAGTGGAAAAATGGATTAGGCTTGCTCCCAGTTTCTCGCATTCTTCTGCGAAGATTCCGGGTGCGATACCGTTGACTGCGTGGGCTAATTGTGCTTCGCTTTCGGCTTTGTCTACCGCAGTGTAAGCAGCGGCATTCACGACTAAATCCGGTTGAATGTCAGCCATTGCTTGACGGATGGTTTCGGGCTGGGATAAATCGACGCGAGTGCGATCGACTGCAATAACCTCTCCCACAGATAATAAGATGGGCTGCAATTCTTGAGCTAGCTGTCCGCTGCCACCTGCGAGTAAAATTTTCATCATCAAAAAACTTGAGCTTTTTTCAACGTTTGTCCGGCTTTGTCTTTAGCTGATAAGATTGGTTGAGCCCCATCTAACGGCCAGTCGATCGCCAAATCCGGGTCATTCCATACAATACACCGTTCGTGTCCCGGTGCATAGTAATCTGTAGTTTTGTACAAAACTTCAGCAATGTCTGATACTACTAAAAAACCGTGAGCAAAACCCGCCGGCACCCAAAGTTGCCGTTTATTTTCTGCACTCAACAAACAGCCAGCCCACTGTCCAAAAGTCGGCGAACTTTTTCTAATATCCACAGCTACGTCAAATATTTCGCCCGCAATTACCCGCAGCAATTTACCTTGAGGCTGCTGCATTTGGTAGTGCAAACCGCGCAGGACATTTTTAGAAGACTTGGAATGATTGTCTTGAACAAATTCTGCCGTTACGCCTGTTTTTTCTACGAAAGCTTGGTGATTGAAACTCTCGAAAAAGAAACCGCGATCGTCTCCAAAAATTTTCGGCTCAATTATCAAAACTTCAGGTATTTCGGTAGATATAACGTTCATAGTGGTCTGTATCGCGTGATAAACTCATAATCAGTCTATGGTATCTTACTATGAAAACTGACACATATCTCAAAAAGTTGTACGCCAACCGATTTGATTCCCGTCAAATGCAAGCCAAGGTGGCACTGTGGAAGGTTTTTATTGACGATTTTTTACAAAATTATGTTCCTCCCAAGTCGGCGGTTTTAGATATTGGCGGCGGATATTGCGAGTTTATTAATCAAATTCGGGCTCAAGAAAAATGTCTGATTGATCTGAATCCTGATTCCAAGTTATTTGCTGAGGCTGATGTCAAAGTGCTGAATATTGATGTGCTTAACTTAGAAGATCGTACTTTTTTTAGCGAACAGTTCGATCGCATTTTTATCTCAAACTTTTTTGAACACCTCCGCAACAAAGAGGAACTTGTAGAAATTAT
>JBDTEI010000279.1:0-4363 GCA_039922675.1 Microcoleus sp. | reverse complement strand
CGGCATCCGGCAGAGGGTAGAATGATCGTCTGTTGGGGTTTGTACTGGGTATCGATCGCTCGCTTGAGTGAGGTTGAGCATGGTCTAAAGTTCCTTTCTTCCGATCGCCACAATTAGGACAAGCATGGCATCTACAACACATCAAGACACATCTGTCAATACCAAAAATTCCCGCTGGCTGATTAACTTATTGGCGATCGGCATTTTACTAGGTAACGGATTTCGGTTCTTCGAGCTCGATCGCAAACTTTACTGGCACGACGAAGTTTACACATCAATCCGCGCCGCTGGTTTCACCAGGCAACAAATCGACGACGAACTATTCCAAAATCGGATTGTTCCCGCACCAGAATTGCAAAAATATCAGCAGATTAAACCGGGAAGTACAGCAGCAGACACAATTCGTTCTTTAGCACTAGAAGACCCACAACATCCACCTTTGTACTTTCTGATGGCTCGTTTGTGGATGCAGCAATTTGGCAGTTCTGTAGCAGCATCCCGCACTTTGCCAGCAATATTTAGTTTGTTATCGCTGCCTTTGATGTACGCTTTAGCTCAGGAACTTTTTGCCTCAAATTTGGCAGCTTTAGTCGCAACAACACTGTTGGCTTTATCTCCCTTTGACATCTTGTTTGCTCAGACAGCAAGGCAGTACAGTTTGCTGACAACCGTAGTTATTGGCAGCAGTTGGCTGCTGTTGAGAGCAGTGCGGTTGCGGGGCTGGCAAAATTGGGCGTATTACTCGATCGCGATTGCGATCGGTTTCTACACTCACCCTTTCTTCAGTTTAACACTCATCGGACACGGAGTTTTTATAATTTCTTGCTGGCTGTTTGTTAAAAAAAGAAAATTGCGAAGTCATCTCACTAATTCTCAATTTTTCTTAGCAGTAACAGCAGCTTTAATCTTGTATCTGCCGTGGATTTACGTGCTGGCGACCAATCTCCAACGAGCCTCATCCACAACAGATTGGACGCGAGTATCTCCTGGTTTGCTGTATCTGGCAAAATTATGGACGCTCAGCTTTACAGCCTTATTTTTTGACTTCGACTTCGGCTTTGACAATATCTGGACTTATCTGCTGAGATTGCCATTTTTACTGTTAATTGCGGCAGCACTTTACAAAATATGCAGCAAAACTAGCAATTCAACTAAGCTGTTTATTTTAACATCAATTGTTGTACCTTTTTTGATACTAGCTTTACCTGATATCATTCTCGGCGGCAAACGTTCCGCCGTCAGCCGCTATCTGATTTCGTGCTTTCCGGGAGTGCAGCTAGCAGTTGCTTATTTGATCGCAAGTAATCTGAAAACTCACCAGCGATTTTGGCAAGTCGTTTTAGCCGGGGTATTTACAGCAAGTATCGCATCCTGTACCCTTAGTGCTGTTTCTGATACTTGGTGGAGCAAAGACTTGAGCTATTTTAATGCTGAAGTTGCGAGAAATATTAACAAAGAGGCGATCGCTAACCGATCGATTAAAGATACAATTGTAATTAGCGATCGCGGTAACGACTTTACTAACATGGGAGATTTGCTCTCCCTGAGTTATTTGCTTGACAAAGATGTACGGCTGATACTGCTGAGTCAGTCGCCGGATATCGAGATGCTGAACAAATATTCGGCTCCTCTGGTGTTCCGCCCTTCGGAAAAATTGCGATCGGCATTTAAGCGAAATCAACGCCGGCTAGAGCCTGTATTGGCATATGCCAAACTTTTTCGAGTGCGCCGAGCTTCTTAATTGCCGATAGGGTGCGTCCGAAAAAACTGTTTGATTTGCCTTAAATATTTGAACAAATGCACCTTAATTCACTATTTGGGCATTTTTGTCAATATTCCCGGTAAGGTGCGTCCGAGAACAAACTGTTTGAGTAGCCTCAAATAGCTGTGGTGGCGCACCCTAGACCCTCAGAAATAATTATTTGAATACTTAGGAGAAAACGCAATGCAAAATCTAAATAAATCTGAGTCTGAACACTCGCAGAACTTTCGCAATCTTCAGACAGAATTACGCGAACGTTGGCGAGAGACCGAAGAATTTGACAGCGGAGATTGTGACATTATTGTCATTCCTTCTCTCAGCTTAGATCAGCAAGAAATGCAGAAAGTTGAGGGTGCTTACCACTACGAAGAGCGGCATTTATTTTCATTGATTCGCCTGCGAAATCCCCGCACGCGCTTAATTTATATTACTTCAGAACCGCTGCACCCCATGATTGTGGATTATTACCTGCAAATGCTCCCAGGAATTCCATTTTCTCACGCGCGCGATCGCCTTTTGCTGTTCTCGGCTTACGATGCTTCGGCGAAATCCCTCACCCAGAAAATTTTAGACCGTCCCCGCTTGATGGAGCGCATTCGTCAAGCAGCGCGGCCGACAAAATCTTACATGGTTTGTTATAATTCGACGCCCTTAGAGCGGGAGTTATCTGTTAAATTGGGAATTCCTTTGTGGGCGAGCGATCCCGATTTGCTTTACTGGGGAACAAAAAGCGGCAGCAGGCAAATTTTTCAAGAAGCTGGCGTCCCTTATCCTGACGGTTCCGAGTTGGTTTGGAATGCAGAAGATTTGGCGGAAGCTGCGGCTCAGTTGTGGGAAAGACAGCCGGATTTGCAGCGGATCGTAATTAAGTTAAATGAAGGTTTTTCGGGGGAAGGAAATGCAATTTTAGATCTAAAACCGATCGCAGGTAAAGCCCCTCAAGAAAGAGTCAAAGCAATTGGCGATTGCTTCCACAATTTGCGCTTTCAATCCAAAGCCGAAACCTGGGAAAATTTCAGCAGCCGCATTCCCGAATTAGGGGCAATTGCCGAAGCATTTATCGAAGGAGAAGAAAAGCGATCGCCCAGCGTTCAAGGTCGAATTGTCCCCAGCGGCGAAGTCGAAATTCTCTCAACTCACGACCAAATTTTAGGAGGCCCGGATGGTCAAATTTTCTTGGGTTGCCGATTTCCGGCGGATGAATCCTATCGGCTGGCGCTGCAAGAATCGGGATGGAAAGTCGGGAAAAACTTAGCGGAAAAAGGTGCTTTAGAGCGATTTGGGGTAGATTATGTTGCCGTCAAGCAATCCGACGGTAAATGGGATCTTCAAGCAATAGAAATTAACTTGCGTAAAGGAGGTACAACTCATCCGTTTATGGCTTTGAAGCTGTTAACCAACGGTCGTTACGAGCGCACTACGGGATTGTTTTACAGCCAGCAGGGGCGTCCCAAATATTATGTGGCTTCAGATAATTTAAAAAAGGAGCGGTATCGGGGATTATTGCCGAACGATTTGATGGATATTATTGCTAACAATCAACTGCACTTTGACACAGGCACTGAGACGGGGAGCGTGTTTCATTTAATGGGTTGTTTGTCGGAGTTTGGCAAATTGGGATTGACGAGTATCGGCAATTCGCCGCAAGAAGCTCAGGATATGTATAACAAGGTTGTGAAAGTGCTCGATCGCGAAACTTCATTCAGTTGACAGTTGACAGTTGACAGTTGACAGTTGAGAAGTAAGTCGATTTCAGGTTTTCCATTGGAGATTTACGGGCGAGAAACTCGGTTTCTACGAGTTTTGCTTTTGCGTTTGATAGGTAGAAATTCAGGAATAAACCGGGTTTATGAGGTCATAAAGTTGTGAAAGTTCTCCCGAAATCTCCTATTAAATCTCGTTTAACCGTTGATTAGTTGATCGTGGGAAATGGGAATTAGTCATTTAAGCTGACAACCGCAGGTTTAAATCTGCGGGTTGCGCGTGGTAGCTAATTTTTTGTGGGATACAGCGGCGTGGGATCGATCGCGCCTGTGCGATTGAGAGGCCAAAAACGGATGATCGCCCTACCGATGATATTTTGCTTCGGTACAAAGCCCCAATAATGGCTGTCACAGCTTGCGTTGCGGTTGTCGCCGAACACCAAGTAAGAATTTTGAGATACAACTACAGGCCCGTAGGGATAATTGGGAATTTCTTCAATATACTTTTCCTGTAGCGGCTGCTTGTTGATAAAAACTTTTCCCTCTTTGACTTCCACAGTGTCGCCCGGGAGTCCGATCACTCGCTTGATGTAGGCATCTTTGATCGGTGGCGGCTGTCCCGTGCACAAACTCGCCGAATCGGGAGGCATAAATACGATAATATCTCCTCGGTGCGGATCTTGGAATCGATAGCTCACCTTATCTATAATTAATCGATCGTTAATTTGTAGGGTTGGGAGCATCGAGCCGGTAGGAATGTAGCGAGCTTCCGCAACCAGGGTGCGGATGCCAAAGGCCAAGAATGCTGCTAAGCCGATCGTCTTAATTCCTTCTATCCAAGGATTTTCGTTGTCTTGCGGGGGTGTTTCGTCGGCTGACTTGTCTAGACGAGTCATAA